>JAJFHB010000125.1 GCA_021775795.1 Hyphomicrobiales bacterium
TTGCTGATCGAGCTGTTCCTTGTTGTGGGCAGTTGGGTGATTTCACCTGAAAGCGCTGGTTTTGCTGCCTCTCCAACGCCACCGATGGAAACAGTGACCAACACTGAGGCGATCGGGCAGATCCTCTACACCAAGTATGTCTACCTGTTTCAGGCTGCCGGAATGGTGCTGCTGATTGCCATGGTCGGTTCGATCGTGCTGACGCTGCGGCACAAGGAAGGCGTCAAGCGGCAGGTTATTGCCGACCAGGTGGCGCGTTCGCCCAAGACTGCAATTGAACTCAAAAATGTCGAGCCCGGACAGGGCATTTGATCGAGGCACGTGACGGATAGAACCATGGAAGTCGGATTGTCACACTACCTGAGCGTTGCTGCCATTCTCTTTACGATCGGCATCTTCGGAATTTTTCTCAACCGCAAGAACGTCATCATTATTTTGATGTCGATCGAGCTGATGCTGCTCGCTGTCAATATCAACCTGGTGGCCTTCTCGTCCTACCTGGGTGAGCTGACCGGACAGATTTTTGCCCTGCTGGTGTTGACGGTTGCCGCCGGAGAGGCGGCCATCGGGCTGGCTATTGTTGTGGTGTACTTCCGCAACCGCGGCACTATTGCGGTTGAAGACATCAACATGATGAAGGGCTAGGGAAGCATGTATTCAATCATCGTTTTCCTGCCGCTTCTGGGTTGCCTGATAGCCGGCTTTTTTGGCCGTTGGATCGGCGCGCGGGGCGCTGCTCTTCTGACCTCAGGTTTTCTCGTTGTCTCCGCAATTCTTTCCTGTGTTGCCTTCTACAAGGTAGGCATCAACCACGGTGAAGTGGGCAGCATCGAGGTTCTGCGCTGGGTGACATCGGGCGAACTCGATGTGAACTGGGCGTTCCGCATCGACACGCTCACGGTTGTGATGCTGGTTGTTGTGACATTCGTGTCAGCCCTCGTGCACATCTATTCGATCGGCTACATGCACGATGATCCGCATCAGCCGCGCTTTTTTGCCTACCTGTCCCTTTTCACGTTCTCCATGCTGATGCTGGTGACGTCGGACAATTTCCTGCAGTTGTTCTTTGGCTGGGAAGGTGTCGGGCTTGCGTCTTATCTGCTGATTGGGTTCTGGTACAAAAAGCCGTCCGCCTGCGCTGCGGCCATGAAGGCCTTCATCGTCAACCGGGTTGGTGACTTTGGTTTTGCCCTCGGCATCTTCGCCATATTCTTCACCTTTGGCACGCTCAGCTTCGACACGGTTTTTGCCTCCGCATCCGATTATGTCGGAGAGACGTTCGGTTTCCTTGGTTATGAAGTCGACGTGCTGACGACAATTTGCCTGCTCCTGTTCATGGGAGCCATGGGCAAGTCCGCACAGTTTATGCTGCACACCTGGCTGCCGGACGCGATGGAAGGCCCCACACCGGTCTCAGCGCTTATCCACGCAGCAACGATGGTGACTGCTGGTGTGTTCCTTGTAGCGCGCTGCTCACCGTTGTTTGAGCTGTCTGAAACGGCTTTGATGTTTGTGACGATTGTGGGTGCGACGACTGCATTCTTTGCAGCCACCGTAGGCCTCACGCAGAACGACATCAAACGGGTGGTTGCCTATTCGACCTGCTCGCAGCTTGGTTACATGTTTGCAGCGTTGGGCGTTGGCGCCTACGGCATTGCGATCTTTCACCTTTTCACACACGCCTTTTTCAAGGCCCTGCTTTTCCTGGGCTCGGGATCGGTTATCCATGCGGTCTCCGGTGAGCAGGACATGCGCAAAATGGGTGGTCTGTTTCCCCACATCAAGATCACTTATGTGATGATGCTGATCGGTACGATCGCACTTACCGGCGTTGGTATTCCCGGATTGTTCGGTACGGCTGGCTTCTATTCCAAAGATGCCATTATCGAGGCGACCTATGCTGCGCATTCTGGCGCGGGTTCCTATGCCTTCTGGCTCACGGTTATCGCTGCATTCCTGACGTCGTTTTATTCATGGCGCCTCATGTTCATGACATTCCACGGCAAGACCCGTGCATCACATGAAGTTCTGAGCCATGTACATGAGTCGCCGAATGTAATGCTTGTGCCATTGTATTTCCTGGCGGCGGGTGCCTTGCTGGCCGGAATTATCTTCGCACCGTATTTCATTGGTCACCATGAGGCCGGGTTCTGGTCGGAGGCCTTGTTCCGCAGTGAAAGCAACCACATCGTGCACGATCTGCATGACGTTCCCATATGGGTGAAATGGTCGGCGACAGTCATGATGCTTGCCGGTCTGGCGCTGTCCTACATCATGTACATCCGCAGCCCGGATCTTCCGCGCAGGCTCGCGACACAACATGCGCTTGCCTACAAGTTCTTGCTGAACAAGTGGTATTTCGACGAGCTCTACGACTTCCTGCTTGTGCGGCCGGCCAAATGGCTTGGTCATTTCCTCTGGAAGCGGGGAGACGGCTGGCTGATTGACGGGCTTGGGCCGGATGGTGTGTCTGCAAGGGTCATCGACATCACCAACAAAGTGGTGCGCCTGCAAACCGGTTATGTTTATCACTATGCGTTCGCCATGCTGATCGGCGTTGCAGCGCTCATCAGCTTTTACATGTTTGGCGGCTTTGGAGGCGGACACTGATGAGCGACTGGCCCATCCTCTCTGTCGTAACATTTCTGCCGCTGCTCGGAGCCGCGTTCATTTTCGTCATTCGCGGCGAAGATGAAATTGCGCTTCGTAACACCCGCTATGTGGCGTTATGGACATCGGTAATAACTTTTCTTCTGTCGCTGATCATCTGGGCAGAATTTGATCCCAACACAGCGGACTTTCAGTTTGTTGAATCTGCAAGCTGGCTGGGCGGTGCCATCAATTACAACATGGGCATCGATGGCATTTCGATAATGTTCATCGTTCTGACGGCGTTCCTGATGCCCGCTTGTGTGCTTGCAAGCTGGCACATCAATACCCGCGTAAAAGAATACATGATCGCGTTTCTTGTTCTCGAGACGTTGATGATCGGTGTCTTCTGTGCCCTTGATCTGGTGCTGTTTTACCTCTTCTTCGAAGGCGGCTTGATCCCGATGTTCCTGATTATCGGGATCTGGGGTGGCAAACGCCGGGTGTATGCAAGCTTCAAGTTCTTCCTCTACACATTGTTGGGGTCCGTTTTGATGTTGCTTGCCATCATGGCGATGTATGGCGATGCAGGCACAACAGACATTAGGCAGTTGCTGGAGCACCAGTTCCCGGCGGGTTGGCAGAACTGGCTGTTCCTGGCGTTCTTCGCCTCATTTGCGGTCAAAATGCCGATGTGGCCGGTCCATACCTGGCTTCCCGATGCCCACGTCGAGGCGCCGACAGCTGGGTCCGTGGTGCTGGCGGCAATCTTGCTGAAAATGGGCGGATACGGTTTTCTGCGGTTTTCGCTGCCGATGTTCCCGCTCGCCACTGACTTCTTTGCGCCGATGGTTTTCGGACTTTCCGTTGTTGCCATTATCTACACTTCCCTCGTGGCTCTCATGCAGGAGGATGTGAAGAAACTCATTGCCTATTCGTCCATCGCCCACATGGGCTTTGTCACCTTGGGCATATTCACACTTACCGTGCAGGGCATACAGGGCGGCATATTCCAGATGTTGTCCCATGGTATTGTTTCAGCAGCACTCTTCTTGTGTGTCGGGGTGGTTTATGACCGCATGCATACCCGTGAGATTGCCGCCTACGGCGGACTTGTGAATCGAATGCCGATTTTCGCATTCACTTTCATGATCTTCACCATGGCGAACGTCGGACTGCCCGGGACGAGCGGATTTGTGGGTGAGTTTCTAACGCTGTTGGGGGCGTACTCGGTCAACACCTGGGCCGCTTTCCTTGCCACAACGGGTGTCATTCTGTCTGCGTGCTATGCT
>JAJFHB010000126.1 GCA_021775795.1 Hyphomicrobiales bacterium
TGTTGGGTTTCAAAATTGTGCCTTCCAGCTCGACCCTGTTCATGAAAAGCTGGTCGTAGAGGGCATTCAAAACTGCTTCTGAGACGTCGAAACAGGTTTCGATTGAATGCGGGCCGTCCATAAGTACTTCCGGCTCGACGATCGGGACAATGCCGTTTTCCTGAGCGAGCGCTGCGTAGCGGGCCAGCGCGTGCGCGTTGGCGTGGATGCAGGTGCGGGTTGGCAAGCGATCACCGATGGTGATAACGGCCCGCCATTTTGCGAAGCGTGCGCCCAACCCATGATATTCCTGAAAGCGCTCGCGCAAACCGTCCAGGCCTTCGGTTATCTTTTCCCCGGGGCAGCCGGCCATATCCTTTGCGCCGGTGTCGACCTTGATGCCGGGGATGGACCCGGTCGCTGAGATAACTTCTGCGAGTGACGTGCCATCTGCCGCCTGCTGGCGAAGGGTTTCATCATACAGGATGACACCGGAAATGTGGTTTCGCATGGCGTCGGTGCAACGGAACAGCATTTCGCGGTAGTCCCGGCGTGTGTCAGCCGTTGATTCCGCATTTATGCTGTCGAAACGCTTCTTGATTGTGCCGGTGCTCTCATCGGCGGCGAGAATGCCTTTGCCGGGGGCAACCATTGCCTGCGCGATTGCCTGCAGATTCTGGGTCATTTATCCAGCCTCACGTAGTGTGGTGTCAGTTGTTGTCAGGGTGTCGTTTTCAAGAACTTTTACACCAGGAAGGGGTTTGCCTTCCAGCCATTCCAGAAAGGCTCCACCCGCTGTGGAAATGTAAGAGAAACCATCTTCAGCACCGGCATTCGATAACGCCGATACAGTGTCGCCGCCGCCGGCAACGCTGAGTAGCTTGCCAGCCTTTGTAAGCGCTGCTGCGGCGCGGGCCGCGGCGGTTGTCGCCTGGTCGAAAGGCGCAATTTCAAAGGCGCCCAATGGTCCGTTCCAGACCAAGGTTTTTGATGCTTCGAATATTTGCGTTATCTCGGCGACAGCCTGCGGTCCGGCATCGAGGATCATTTCGTCGCTGCCAACATCGTCGCGTGATGCCGTGCGGTGATCAGCGTTGGCTTTGAACTCCCTTGCAACGACAACGTCGCTGGGAAGAACGATATGGCAGCCGATGTCTTCCGCCTTACTCATTATGGCGCGAGCGGTGTCGAGGAGGTCATTTTCACACAGCGAAGCGCCGATGCTTACGCCCTGTGCGGCCAGAAACGTGTTGGCCATCCCGCCGCCGATGATGAGGGTGTCGACCTTTTCACAAAGAGAGCCGAGCAGTTCGAGTTTGCTTGAAATCTTGGCACCGCCGACAACAGCGGTCACGGGGCGCTGAGGGGTCGTCAGGGCCTTTTCAAGCGCTTCGAGTTCAGCCTGCATGGCGCGGCCAGCAGCGCTGGGCAGAAGGCGTGCAATAGCTTCAGTGGATGCGTGGGCCCGGTGGGCGGCGGAAAAGGCATCATTCACGTAGATGTCGCCAAGTTTTGCCAGTTGCCGGGCAAAGTCCGGGTCATTGGCCTCTTCGCCCGCATGAAACCGCGTGTTCTCCATAAGGAGGATATCGCCGGCGCTCGCTGTTGAGATCATTGCCTCATAGCTAGTGTCGGTCCAGTCGGTCTCAACGAATGTAACCTTGCGCCCGATCACCTGCATCATGGCACTGGTTATCTGGCTCAAAGACAGTGTCGCATCGGGCTTACCCTTGGGACGGCCAAAGTGCGAGAGGGCAATGACAATTGCACCGGCATCCGCCAGCTCCAGCAATGTCTGCGCTGCGCGCTCAATGCGCGTATGGTCGGTAACAACACCATCATGGAGCGGCACGTTCAAATCGACCCGCACCAGTACCCGCGCGCCGGCGGGCTGCAGATCATCTAGGGTGCGGTAGCGGGTCATGGATGCTGGTTCCGGTCGAATGGCTCTATAAGCCGCCCATGTGAACAGCAGTATCGCTCATCCGGTTAGAGAAGCCCCACTCATTGTCGTACCAACTGACCACGCGGACCAGCCCGCCATCGACGATCTGGGTTTGTGTCAGATCAAATGTTGATGAGGCGGCGCGATGGTTGAAGTCTGTGGAAACGAGCTCTTCCGAGTTGGTTTCGAGAATGCCTTTCAGGGGCCCCGCTGCTGCAGCACTTATGGCGCCGTTTACATCGTCCACACTTACTTCGCGGCCAGGCACAAACACCAGATCCACAAGTGAGACGTTCGGGGTTGGCACCCGAATTGCGGTGCCATCGAGTTTGCCCGCAAGCTCCGGCAATACAAGGCCGACTGCCCGTGCAGCGCCCGTTGATGTGGGGATCAGGGACAAGGCCGCGGCGCGTGCCCGGCGGCGGTCTGAATGGTCGGTGTCGAGAAGCCGCTGGTCACCGGTGTAGGCGTGGATGGTCGTCATGTAGCCGCGCTCAATACCGCAGAAGTCGTGGAGAACTTTGGCAACAGGCGCCAGACAGTTGGTGGTGCAGGAGGCATTTGAAACCACTGTGTGGGCCGCTTTGAGCTGGTCGTGGTTGACGCCGTAGACAATTGTCATGTCAGCGCCGGTCGCGGGGGCTGACACCAGAACCTTTTTGGCGCCGGCCTCAAGGTGGGTGGAAGCTCTTTCCTTGCTGGTGAAGACGCCCGTGCACTCAAGCGCCACATCAATCCCCAGGTCCCCCCAGGGCAGATCTGCAGGATTGCGCTCTGAGAAGCATGAAATCTGACCGCTGCCGACGTCGATCCCGCCGTTTGCGACTTTTACTTCACCTGGAAAAGGGCCGTGAACTGAATCGTATTGCAGCAAATAGCCTGAGGTTTCAAACGAACACAGATCGTTAATGGCAACCACCTGGATGTCGTTGCGTTTCGATTCCGTAATGGCGCGCAGAATGTGGCGGCCGATACGGCCAAACCCGTTGATAGCGACGCGAACGGCCATGCTCTTTTCTCCTCTTCATAAGCCCGGGACACCTGTGGCGCCCCGTGAATGTCTCACAATGTTTACAATTGCGGCACTACCGCAAATGGCTGGTTCTTATGTCTCGCTGATTGCAGCAAGACGTGCTTCGGCGGCGGCAACCACCGCTTCAGCTGTAATTCCAAAATGCTTGTACAATTCAGGCGCCGGGGCGCTTGCACCAAATGAGTCCATGCCGACGAAGTCACCGTCAAACCCGATGAAACGATCCCATCCCATACGTATGGCCGCCTCGATGGCGATCTTCACCGGTGTCTTGCCGATGATGCCGCTTTGATAGGACGGTGTCTGAGCAGCGAAAAGTTCAAAACACGGCACGGAGACAACCCGTGTCGGATGTCCGGCGTCATCCAGCGCCTGCTTTGCGGCAAGAGCAATTTCAACTTCTGAGCCCGATGCAAAAATGGTGACGACGGCTTCGCCTTCGCTCGGGGCAAGATCATAGGCGCCGCGGGCACACAGGTTCTCTTCAGAATAAGAGGTCCGGGCCGGGGCAAGCTTTTGACGCGTAAGGGCAATGACACTCGGTGTCTCCGCCGCTTCCAGAGCGAGCTGCCAGCACTCGGCTGTTTCGGTGGTATCCGCAGGCCGGAATACATTCAGGTTTGGGATCGCCCTCAAGCTGGCCAGATGTTCAACCGGTTGATGTGTCGGTCCATCTTCGCCAAGCCCGATGGAATCATGGGTCATGACGTGGATGACACGCTGTCCCATCAGTGCAGCCAGACGGATGGCGGGACGACAATAATCCGAGAACACCAGGAAGGTACCGCTGTAGGGAATTATCCCACCGTGTAGCGCCATACCGTTCATGGCGGCGGCCATGCCGTGCTCGCGAATTCCGTAGTGCACAAACCTTCCGGAGAAGTCGTCCGGGGTTATGGCCTGCATGTCGGATGTACGCGTGTTGTTGGAGCCGGTCAGGTCTGCAGAACCGCCGATGGTTTCCGGCACAAC
>JAJFHB010000127.1 GCA_021775795.1 Hyphomicrobiales bacterium
CGCCACGAGGGTGTCACAGAATTTGCAGAAAGCTGCGGCTTGCCGGTGGCCGAACAGGACGATGGCACCAGCCCCATTCTGGTGACACTGCTGGGCGAAGATTGCTCCACCTATGCCTCGCGCACCGGCATGGACCATACACGTCTTGTCGCAATCGACCTGCGCTGCCGCACGGATGAGCGCGTCACTCTCATGACCACACCGGGAGCCAATCCCGAAGTACTCGATTGCCTCGCCGCGCATCTCATCAACAATGGACGCAAAGTCACCGCGATTTCAGATTCTCCTGGGTTTGTGGCGCAGCGCATTCAATCGATGGTGGCCAACCTTGGCTGTGAAATGGCGCAGATCGGCGTTGCCTCTCCAGAAGAGATTGATCTTGCCATGAAGCTAGGTCTCAACTACCCGCGCGGGCCGCTTGAAATCGCTGATGAATTTGGACTGCGTTCCATGCTGACCGCCCTTGACCGTATGCAGACGGTAACCGGCGATGACCGTTATCGCCCAAGTCTGTGGCTACGCCGCCGGGCACAGCTTGGGCTGCCGGCCCATACGCCGAACTAGGTCACCGACTAATCGTCTAACTCGGCAAGGATCGATTTTAACGCACCGACGACCCCAGCCTTTGTTTCGCTGTTCAGACGAGCGCGATCAATCGTGAGTGAGAAACCTTCATTTTCGCGGTGAATTAGACGGCCCTCACCGGCTTCGTGTTCGTAAATACCTTTCACCGCATAAGTGCGTATCGGTTTGGAATACCCCTTCATTGTAACCGCTTCACGTTCGTCTACGGCCAGCCAGTCTTTCACCAGCGAGTAGGTCTCAGCTGCCAGCAAAATGCCTCCGGCATCTGCGCTTTCTTCCAATCTTGCGGTCATATTCACCTCGCCGCCAATAATTGTATAATCCATGCGTTCACTCGAGCCGAAGTTGCCGACCGTGCAATAGCCGGTGTTTATTCCAATGCGGGCTTCGAATGGCCGGTCTATCAGGCCCTGCTCGCGCCAACCGGCCTGCAGTCTTGATAATCGACGCTGCATTGCTATAGCCATGCGCACGCACGCAGCAGCATCTTCCCTGACACCCTTGCTCACCGGATCTCCGAAATAGAACATCATGGCGTCGCCGATGAACTTATCGAAATAGGCATCATGGGCTTTTGCAATCTCCAACATCTCGGAGAGATATTCATTCAATAGAGACGTGAGCTCTTCGGCCTCCAGTTGATCCGTAATCTCTGTAAAATCGACGATGTCAGAAAAGAAGATGGTGAGTTTCTTGCGCCGGGCTTCAATCGCCGCGCGCTGCTCGCCGGCAATAATCGACTGATACAGTTGCGGCGGCATGTATTTGGCCAGCTGAGCTGAAACCGTTGCCAGGACTTCATTGGTCTCCCGCATACCGTTCACCAGTTGCGTGTTCTCAATTGCAATGTTGGCCTGTGATGTGAACGTCTGCAGTAAAGCAAACTGCTCGCTTGTGAGGTGCCCCTTTTTCATTCGGAGGACGGCCAGAACTCCCACTGCTGTATCGTCCAGTGAAATGGGCATCATTGTTACTGCGCGATATCCCGAGGCCAGAAAATTATCTATCGCGCCCTTCGTGAACCGTTCCGGCGCCTTGGCAACATCCGGCACATCCACAATTTCGCCTTCCAGAATGACATATCCGTGCATCGTGTCGGCTTTTACCGGCGCTGGAAAACGCCTGCGCCAGGCTTCCACGTCTGCAGAATCTGGGCCGGCAATAGCCAAAACCTGCACTTCATCCTCAACCTGCAAGGCAATGCTGATGGTCGCGTGAGGAAACAAAGTCAGCCCGGTTTTTACGATGGTCTCAAACACCGGCTGGGCACTATTCGGAGACCTGCTGATAACCCGCAGTATTTCTCCGGTGGCAGCCTGTCTGCCCAAAGCCTCTCTTAGTTCGCGCTTGAGCTGCCTGAGTTGTTTCCTCGCATCAGCTAATCTGCGGTCCAACTCGGTGGCCGATTTTTGTTTGCTGTCCTCTGGCATGACACGAACCCCTGGAGCATCCGAGTAACGCTACACCTCAAGGTGTAGGCGACTACGATCATCAGCATACGTGCCACTCTTTGCAAGTGTCAGCACCAGAAAGGCACTCAATGATGCCTGCAGTTCCGCCAAAATACGCGCCCAACCCATCGTTGCCATAACGTCTGGCGGTGATCTCCCTCACTCAGCCTAGAGACCTGCCGCATCCGCTTCTTCGGGTGAAAAATCGATGTGGATGTGGTTGCCGTCGCAATCGAACAGGTTGATCTGGAGCACCCTCAATCCAGGCACGCGCACGGCCTGATAGGAGACATCAGCTTTCTCCAACCGGGCGACGACTTCCGGAAGACCGGTTGCTGTGAGCGCGAAATGTTCGATCCGCGGCTCAACGGTATTAATCTGCTGGTCCTGTCCGATCAGATGCACAACCGCCTGGTTGCCGACATAGAGCCAGGCACCGGGAAACGGAAAGGGCGGGCGTGCGCCGTTGTCCATTCCCAAAACAGTCTGGTACCAGTCGACCATCGCCTCAAGGTTGTCGGTTCGAAGGTTGACGTGATCAAGATTTTGCAACGGCATTGGAGCGTATCCTTAAACGTCGAAATCCTTGCGCATTGTGAGCGCGCTGCAGCGTCTTTGGCAAGAACGCTCCACAATCGCAAATTGAGCCAAGCCGCAAACTACTGATCGCCAGAGCCCACATCGGCTGGCGGTAACATGGGTTTGCCGAGGATCAGGTCGGCGGCACGTTCGGCAATCATGATTGTCGTCGCGTTTGTATTGACGCTTACCGTGCTGGGCATCACTGAAGCATCAACCACACGCAGTCCTTCTATGCCGTGAACCCGAAGTTGCGGGTCAACGACGGCGAGTGGGTCTGATCCCATCCTGCAGGTGCCCGACAGATGGAAATCGCCGGAAACATTCTGGCGCAGATAGTCATCAGTTTCCACAGCGGAGCGAACACCGTCGCCCGGCTCAAACTCGGACATCCCAAGCCCGCGGTGGGATTTTTGCGAGGCGATGTAGCGGCCCAGTTCAACTGCCTTCCGCATCTGGTTCAAATCAAAATCTGTTGCCAGAAAGTTCGAGAAGATGCGCGGCGGTGCCGCCGGGTCCGCCGATCGTAATTTGACCCAGCCTGTGCCCTCCACTCTCGCCTGCACGATGGCATAAGTGAACCCGTGCGTCCCGGTGAGAAAGCCGCCGTCATTGTCCATGATCACCGGCAGAAACTGAATTTCCACATCCGGATGTGGAACGGACGGGTCACTGCGCATCAAGGCGCAGGTTTCGACATTGTTCGTGGCCGCTGCCCCACTGTGACTTGCCATCCACCGTGCACCGGTCAGCGCCATTCTGACGGGCTGCATGTGTCCGTTCATGGAGACAGGTTTTTCGATCCGGTGTTTCATGTAGATCTTCGGGTGGTCCTGGAGGTTTTCCCCGACCCCTGCCAGATCGACCCGGCACTCTATCCCATGCTCGGCAAGGTGGCCCGCCGGGCCAATGCCGGACAACATGAGCATCTGCGGCGAACCGATCGCCCCGCAGGCGAGGATCACTTCGCGGGCGGCATGAACTTCGGAGCTGTACCCTTGGCGGGCATAACGGATTCCTGAGACCCTGTTTCCCTCCACGATCAGATGTTCCGCCTGGGTGCGATCGAGAATTGTCAGATTTGCGCGAGCGGAGTTAGGCCTGATGTAGGCTTCCGCGGAGGACGCGCGAACGCCATCACGCACATTCATCTGCAGGGCACCGAAACCTTCCTGCTGCGCGCCGTTAATGTCGTCAGACAAGGGAAATCCGGCCTGCTCACCGGCTTCGAGAAAGATCTCGTGCAAGGGGCATTCATATCGCCCTTTGCGCACCCTGACGGGGCCATCGCCTCCCCGATAGAGTGAAGCTCCGCCTTCCCAGCTTTCAAGACGTTTGAAGTAGGGCAATACCTCGCGCCAGGACCAGCCTGTCGCTCCCTCATCCACCCAGCGTTCAAAATCCAGAGCATGGCCGCGGATGAAGACCATGCCGTTGATTGCAGATGAGCCGCCCAGAACCTTGCCGCGGGGCTGAAACATGCGTCGGTTGTTAAGGGCCGGCTCAGGCTCTCCCTGGAACATCCAGTTGTACTTCTGATCGCGCCAGACCTGATGGAAGGCAGCGGGCATTTCGATTTTCCAGCCATCCAGCAACCCGCCCCGGCTTGGGCCGGCCTCAAGGAGCAGGACAGATATTGAGGAAACCTCAGAAAGACGCGCCGCCAGAGCGCATCCAGCCGAGCCGCCGCCCACAATGATGTAGTCATATTCGTCAACAGGCATGTGCTGCTCGCAGCTTTGGCAGATCGGAAGAGAATCTTATCAGCTTCAATAGCAATTGTTTGCTGGTCCGCCAATGAACCCTGACCTGCGTCAGGGTGACGGCGGCAGTTGTGTTGAAGGCTTTCCGGCTGCCTTTGTGCCCATGTGGCGCAATTACAACAGGACGCAGGATTCCGCAAAACTGCCGATACCCTATTGCGCGGAACAATATATTGCAGCACTTTTTGGTTGAGATTCTGTCCACGGTAGATTCAGGGTAGCGGGCAAGGATCGTTGAAGGGGAAACGGCGTGAAAAAGACATCCACCAAAATTCTGTTAAGCGGCACGGCGCTGGCTGTGCTTTTGGCCTTTGCGCCTGCGAACGAAGCGAAATCCGACGGTCTTTTCGGTGACATGATGCAGGGCCCGCATGACTGGCGCGGCCTCTATGTCGGGGGTCAGGTGGGCTATGCCAAGGGCGATGCCGACACTGCGTTTCAGTTGACTGGGCCGCCATTCACTTTCTTCGAGCTTGAACCGGAAGGCGTGACCGGCGGTGGTCACATCGGTTACAACTGGCAGGTCGATGACATTGTCTTTGGTGTCGTCAGTGATGCAAACTTTACAGATCTGGATGATTCCGAAAACGTGGTCATATTTGGAACACGGTCGGATACAGACTTTGCCGCCTCCCTGCGCATAAAGATGGGGATTACTGTTGACCGGGCATTGTTCTATGTGACTGGCGGTGGTGCTGTCGCCGCGACTGAACACTCACTCGGTGTAGCCGTCCTCTTTGATAGCAAGAAGCGATGGCTTGCGGGCTATACGGTCGGCGCCGGGGTTGAGTATGCCTTCAACGACTGGCTGTCCGGCTTTGTTGATTACCGATGGACGGATTTGGGGGATGAGAGCATGCCACAAAGTGCATTCGTACCCCGCAGCGTTGATTTGAATTACCATCAGGTACAGGCGGG
>JAJFHB010000128.1 GCA_021775795.1 Hyphomicrobiales bacterium
CGTTCCAGAAAACGCTTCGCTGCCTCAAGCCCGCCATCAAGCACGGCTGTGACCATGCCGCCAAAACCGTTCATCTGCCGTGCCGCCACTTCATGCTGACCATGACCGCTCAGGCCCGGAAAATAGACGCGGGAAATCTTCGGGTGATTTTCCAGAAACTCTGCAATCGCAGTTGCGTTTTCGCAGTGCTGCCGCATGCGAATGGGTAGCGTTTTCAGTGATCTCAACACCAGAAAGCTGTCGAACGGCCCCGGCACACTGCCAACCGCATTCTGCAGATATGCGAGACGATCCGTTATGTCGGAGAAGCGCGTAGAACCTGAAACAATCGCGACCCCGCCGACAACATCCGAGTGGCCGTTCAGATACTTTGTCGCTGAATGCACAACGATATCAATGCCCCAATCAAGCGGCTTTTGCACATAGGGGCTACAGAATGTGTTGTCACAAACAGAAATGAGATTGTGGCGCCGCGCGACATCGGCGACCCGTTCCAGGTCGACAATTTTTAGCAAAGGGTTGGTTGGAGTTTCAACCCAGATCATCTTCGTCTCAGGGCGGATCGCAGCTTCCACTGCTGCCATGTCCGAGAAATCAATGAACGTGAAGTCAAGACCAGCGGAGCGTTTCCGCACATTTTCAAACAGCCTGTAGGTGCCACCGTAAAGATCATCGCCGGCAATGACATGAGCACCGGTATCCAGCAATTCCAGGATCGTTCCGGAGGCGGCCATACCGGAGCCAAAGGCAAACCCTGCCGAACCATTTTCGAGATCCGCAATGCAGGCTTCCAGCGCCATACGGGTTGGATTCTGGCTGCGTGAATACTCATAGCCCTTATGAACGCCGGGGCTCTCCTGCACATAGGTGGAAGTGGCATAGATCGGCGTCATAATCGCCCCGGTCGTGGGGTCGGGCGATTGGCCAGCGTGGATGGCGCGGGTTGAAAATCCCTGGCGGTTCTTACTCATGAATTGGGTCCTTTTCGGCTTTTTCAGCTAAGCCGCGTGCCATGCAGACGCATGTGATTGAGAACATCGATCTTGGTAATGAGGCCCTGAAAGCGTCCTTTGTGAAGTACCGGCACGACCATCCCGCGCGACAAGATCAAAAGCACGCGCTCAAGGCTCTCGTCTGAATCAACCGTGCGCAGGTCCGTGGTCATGACGCCGGCAACGGAACCTTCAAACTCGCCCCGATGATCAAACACGTGCATGAGCAGGTCTTCTTCATCGAGAATGCCGACCAACGTGTCTCCATCAATAACCGGCAATTGCGAAATATCGTACATTTTCATCTGCTTGTAGGCGTCTTCTAAAGGCATCCCTGGCTTGGTCGTCACTGTCTGGCGTTCCGCGTGATTGCGCGCCACCAGATCCCGAAGATCGCCACGGCTGGGCGTTTCGATGAAGCCGTTGTCAATCATCCAGTAGTCATTGAACATTTTCGACAGGTACTTGTTGCCGCTGTCACAGACGAAGGTCACAATGTTTTTTGGTTCGGTCTGCGCACGGGCATACTTGAGTGCTGCGGCAATCAACGTGCCGGACGAAGAGCCCGCAAGCAGCCCCTCTTCAAGAAGCACGGCACGCGCTGTTGCAAACGCCTCTTCATCAGACACCGTATAGGCGGATTTGACCCGGGAGAGATCGGCGACGTCGGGTATGAAATCCTCACCAATGCCCTCGACCATCCAGGAGCCGACGTCCTTCGAAACTTCACCTGTTTCAATGTAGTGGGTCAGAATGGAGCCTTCAGGATCAGCGAGCACCATTTCTGTTGACGGGTTGTTCGCCGTAAAGAAACGGGAAAGCCCGGTGATCGTGCCCCCTGAACCCACACCGCAGACAACTGCGTCCGGGTTCACCCCAAACGCTTTGCACTGAGCCAGAATTTCAGGCCCCGTGGTGGAGAAATGTGCCAACGGGTTAGCTTCATTGCCAAACTGGTTGATAAAGAAGTAGCCGTTTTCCTGAGCCAATCGCGCGGCCAGATCCTGATAGTACTCCGGATGCCCCTTGCCGACGTCCGATCGTGTAATGATCACCTGCACGCCCATGGCCCGCAGATGGAAGACTTTCTCCTGCGCCATCTTGTCAGGAACACACAAGATCAGCTTGTAGCCCTTCTGCCCGGCAACGAGTGCCAGACCAAGACCGGTGTTACCGGCAGTCGCCTCGATGATGGAGCCACCAGGTTTCAATTCTCCAGAGGCTTCCGCCGCCTCGATCATCGAACGCCCGATCCGGTCTTTAATGGAACCGCCGGGATTTTGATTTTCGAGCTTGAGAAAGAGCCGGCAGAGCCCGGCATCCAGGTGTTTTGCCTCATGCAATGGCGTGTTGCCGATGGCGTCGAGGACGGAACTGAAAATCACAGGATCATTAGACATGGAGATTTGCCTGAAAGGTTTAAGCAATGCGGCACACTTACGGCGAGACTGCTGCGCAAATCAAGGGGCAACGCGAAAGCGCCACCCAATGAGCATACAAACGTCACTCACGATGGGATGCGGTCGTAGACGATGAAACTGAAGTCAGCTGAATCAGCTTCTCCAGCCATATGGTGGCTGCGGGAAACTTCCAGCCATTCATCTCCGGAAAGCTCCGGAAAACTTGTGTCCCCCTCCACATGCATATGCACGCGGGTCAGATGAACGCGGCTGACACGCGCCATGGCCTGGCGGTATATCTCACCACCGCCGATAACAAACACTTCATCCGGACTGCCTTTTTCGGCATAGGAAAAGGCGCCATCCAGGCTGCTCACACATGCGGCACCGTCTGCCGTGAAGTCTGCGTTGCGGGTCACGACAATGTTCACGCGCCCAGGTAACGCTCGGCCGATCGAGACAAAGGTCCGTCGCCCCATGATGATGGGACAACCCATGGTCACCTGCTTGAAATGCTTCAGGTCAGAAGGCAGATGCCACGGCATGCCGCCATCACGGCCGATGACGCCATTTTCCGAAACCGCAACAATCAACGAAATTTTCATGCGCTGGAAATCACCTTTGAAAATTGATTAGCAGCCGGCGCGGCACGGCTCCATTGCCAGCT
>JAJFHB010000129.1 GCA_021775795.1 Hyphomicrobiales bacterium
GCTGACCTGTCGAATGACCCGAGCGCCACACAGGGTGTCCGTTGACAACAACAAGCTCGATGCCGTGCGCTGCTTGTTCCGGTGCTTCGAAAGTTGCGGCATCTGCAATTGTATCTGCATCAAACAACACAAGGTCGGCAAAATGGCCGGTCGCTATGGTTCCCCGGCCCTCCAGACCGAAAGTCGCGGCGGTCAGACCGCTCATGCGGTGGACAGCGTCTTCCAGCGTCAGCAATCCTTGTTCGCGTACATAGCGCGACAGAACACGTGGAAAAGTTCCCCACAATCGTGGGTGTGGATGGGACTGCCCAGGCAATCCGTCTGATCCAACCATGGCGCCCGGGGACGACAGAATACGTTTGAGGTCGCCTTCATCCATCTGGAAGTAAATGGCGCCGGCGGGGTAGAGACGCTCGACTGCTTCTTCGACCGTGCACGCCCAGGCAGAAACAATGTCGCTGAGAGGTCTGCCACCCATCTCGGGGTGCGGTTCCGAGAAGGTTACGAACACGGTTTCTGAATCTCGGATGTAGTTCATCAGGAGGACTGTTGAACTCGCCGTGTAGGGATAGACGTCGAGCGCAATGCGCTGATGCTTTCGGGCTTTTGCAATTTCCGACAGCGTGTCATGACTGCGGCCATAATTCTTCGGGCCCGCACACTTGTGGTGTGAGATCACGGTGCTCACATCCGCATCGCGGCCCGTTTCAATTGTCTCCCGAACCGCATCGATGACGTGGTCACCTTCATCGCGCATGTGGGTCGCATAGATGGTCCCCGAAAACTCTCGTAGCTCTCGCGCAAGCGCGGTCAGTTCACCTTGGGGGGCGGCGCGGGCGGGCGGGTAGCCGAGCCCTGAACTCAAGCCGAGACTGCCCTCGCCAAGACACTGCCTCAAAAGATCGCGCATCTTGGAAAGCTCGTCTTCATTCGCTTCCCGCTCGAGATCTTCCCCCATCACACAGACACGAAGCGCGCTGTGGCCGGTGAGTAGCGCCAGGTTCAGCGCCGGCGGCGTGTTTGAGAACGCTTCGCGGTAGGCGGCAGTGGTTGGATAACGAAAATCAGTTTCGCTGCCGAGAAGGGGAAAGGGTGGGGGAAAGCCGTTTCCTGTCGTGAACGGCGCAAGCGAGATGCCGCAGTTGCCGGCGATCACCGAGGTCACACCCTGGGAAACCTTGGCGTCCATAGCAGGCGTTGCGAAAACCGCGCGGTCATCATGAGTGTGGCAGTCGATAAACCCCGGCGCCAGAACCATTCCCTCGGCATCGAGTGTTTCGTCTGCCTGCCAGCCGCTGACATCACCGACAGCAGCAATCCGTTCGCCCTCAATCGCAAGTCCTGCTGTAAAGGCGCTGGCACCTGTACCGTCAACAATGTTCGCATTGATGATCTTCAGGTGACATCGGCCCGTAAGTGCTTTGCCCACTACCACAGTTCCTCTTGGCTCGAGACCAGGCGCACCCGTCAAAGTGACGTAATGCAGGTTCCTGGAAGCTTTTAGAGCACAAGGAATGCCTGCGTAAGCCAACCTGTCAACATTGCACCCGACAGTCCCAGTATCAGATAGAGGGAAAACACGCCGCGATTGACGGTTACATATACCGCCATGGCGGCCGGGACACTTGTAACTCCGCCACCAATCATAAACGCCAGCGCCGCGCCTGGCAGCATGCCGACCTCCATCAACCCGCGCACCAGCGGAATTGCAGCATACCCGTTCAGATAGGCCGGAATGCCGGCGAGGGCTGACACGGGGATCGTCCACCACGCCTCGGTGCCAAGCCACGAAGCGATAACCTCCGCGGGAATATAGGCAACCATGAGGCTTTCAAGCAGAAACGCCAGGGTCAGCCACCGAAGGAGAAACGTCATTGTCTCGACGGATGTTTTGCGGAACGTTTCGAGCCGCGCGCCGTCGCGCCAGAATGCCCAAACAACACCTTCTTGCTCAGGCTCGGTGCCACAGGATGTGCTGCAGCTAGATCCGGAAACCGTGCTGCGCAGAGGGGCGGAGACAAATTGAGAGCGGCTGAACGCATAAACTGCAAATCCGCTGATCAGGCCGATCATCGCCGCAGCCGCCGTTTTCGCCAGCGTAAACGGCAAGCCCACGCTGCCGACCATCAAAATGAACATTTCGGGATCCATCAGAGGTGAGGCAAGCCAGAATGCCATGACGGGGGCCAGCGGCACCCCGGCTCGCAGCAGTCCGGCGATGATGGGGATGACGCCGCAAGAGCAAAACGGTGACAGGGCGCCCAGGAATGCAGCCATCGTTATGGCAAGCGGTTGGTTCTTGCGAAACACGGTCGCGATCGGCGTGTCCCACCCGCAGGCCTTTGAGAGGGCCGCGAACACAACCGATGCCGCGAGAAACGGCGAAATTCCAATCAAAGCATCCAGCGTGAACCAGACACTGGCTTTCGCTTGTTCAAGAGAGATAACCGCAATGACGATTAAGACAATCAGGATTGCGGCGATCACCTTGTCGATGGAAGGCAGCCCTCGGCGCGGAGTACTGGAGGTGGCTGGCAATTCAGCGTGGCTCATTCCTGAAGTCCTTCAATGTATCTAGAACAGCGAAGTTCGATTGTGTAAAAAAACGGCAACGCAAAAATCGCACAAGGCCCTGTTCGTCAATCTACTATTTCGATATATCTAGAAATAAAGAAACTAAATGTCAAGCGGAACCGCAATGCGCAACTCTGCAGGGCTGGATCGCAACCGTAGACCAGCTTCGGCAGCCACAGCACCTGCAGTGGAAACAGAATGACCAGGGTCAGCTGTGGGGGCGTTGTGCCGGCACAAACCTCTCGCATTCCGTATCTTGGAATGCGGTCTCAGAAATGTAACCTTGTAGTTGGGATGCCGCTCTATTGTATTTTGTGTCCCACAGGGTAGAGTATAGCCGATATTCAGGGAAATCGCGATAACAGGCAATATAGTGCCAGTGACCTGTCGGCCAAGTTTGTGCGTATCCGCATCGGAACTGTATTGCGCGCAACATTGCAGATGTGCTGAGAGCCGCAAAAACTCAGCAGGCGCGCCAGCAAACATTGAGGAACCGAACAATGGGTGAAGTGCTGCCCGCACCACCGCTAGTTGATGATAAGCCTCGAATTGTCAGGGAAAGCCCCAGGGCATCCGGTCATGTTCAATCCCTCAGCCGCGCGTTGTGGCTCATGAACGCATTGGCGGAGTGCCCGCAGGGGCTGTCTTTGAGTGAGGTTGCTCACCGTGTGCAGTTGCCAACGTCGACCGCTCACCGCCTGCTCACAACGCTTCAGAATGAACGCTACGTACGATTTGAATCCGAGCGCAGTGCCTGGTTGATAGGGGTGCAGGCCTTCCAGGTCGGGACCACCTTTGTACGATCGCGGGATCTTGTCGCCATGGCGCGCCCTTATATGCGCCGGCTCATGGAAGAATCCGGCGAAACCGTGAACCTGGCGATTGCCGATAACTCGGAAGTTGTTTATCTGGCGCAAGTGGAATGCCATAAAATGATGCGGGCAATTGCTGGCCCCGGTGGCCGCGCCCGTTTGCACTGTTCAGGTATTGGCAAAGCGCTCCTTTCGCACTCTTCAACACAGGATGTGCGCGACCTTGCTGATCGTTTTGGGTTGCCGCGAGAAACGGCAAAGACCCTGACGGAAGTAGACCTCCTCAACGATGAGCTTGCCGCAATCCGCGTACAGGGGTATTCGATTGATGACGAAGAAAATGCAATAGGATTGCGGTGCGTTGCTGCTGTGATATTTGATGAACATTCCGAGCCGTTGGCTGGACTTTCGGTTTCCGGGCCGACCGCACGTCTGACCGATGCGCGTGTACCCGCGCTGGGTGCTTTGGTATCAAATATCGCTGTTGAGATAACACGAGAGGTCGGTGGCTGCCTGCCCGAACGGGCAGCCGGTTGATACCGGCGGATACAGCGCTGCCTGCTTTCTAAACAAATGATCGGACGAAGTTTCTATGCCTGAAATTACGCGCGAAGATGTTCTCGAACAATTGAAAAAGGTGAAGGGCCCGGATCTGGACAGCAACCTTGTTGAACTCGATCTGGTCTCGGAGATTGTCATAAACAATGGCAGCGTGGCCTTTGCTCTGACGGTGGACTCCAATCGCGCTCATGAGCTCGAACCGATGCGGGAAGCCGCTGAAAAGGCGGTCAAACGCATAGAAGGAATTGACCAGGTGCTTGTTGCTCTGACCGCGGAACGCGGCGGTGC
>JAJFHB010000130.1 GCA_021775795.1 Hyphomicrobiales bacterium
CTGAGCTTCCTGGGTGTCGGTATTAAACCGCCGGAGACAAGTTGGGGCCTGATGCTTGATCAGGGCTACAGGTTCATCGGCCGCACGCCCTGGATGGTGATCTCTGCAGGCATTCCCCTGATCATAGCGACCCTGGGCTTCACCTTTCTCGGCGAAGCGTTGCGTGATGCCTTTGATCCGAAAATCCGGCGGGGTCGATAGTCCATGGCGACCGCGGCACTCAACCCGGATGTCATGATCGCGGTCAACGATTTGACGCTCCATTACGGCCCGGTCATAGCGTTGTCGAACGTCACCACTGCTGTTGGCAAGGGCCGTATTCTGGGCATCGTGGGGGAAAGCGGCAGCGGGAAATCCACTCTGGCGCGGGCAATTCTCGGGCTGTTGCCAGATGCAGCCGAAATCACAGGCGGAGAAATTCTTTTTGACGGTAAGGATCTGTCGCGCCTGCCCGCAGATCAGTTGCGCGATATTCGCGGCCAGCGGATCACTTACATTTCTCAGGATCCGCTTCGGGCCCTGACCCCAACACTCACCATCGGCGACCAGATGGTCGATATACAATATCGCTCAGGTCTCTCACGGTCGGAAAAACGCGGCCGTTCGGTCGCAATGCTGGAGCGCGTCGGCATGCCCGACCCCAAGCGGCGGCTGGATATGTATCCGCACGAGTTGTCCGGCGGTCAGCGGCAACGCGTTTCCATTGCCATGGCGGTGATGATGGAGCCTGACCTCCTGATAGCGGATGAGGCAACGACCGCGCTCGATGCAACTCTTGAGCAGGAAATCATCAAACTTCTCAAAGAGCTGCAACGCGAGCTTGGGTGCTCAATGTTGTTTGTCACCCACCACCTCGGTGTCGTCGCCTCACTCTGTGACGAGGTGGTCGTCATGCACAATGGTGTCGTCAAGGAGCAGGGTTCTGTCGCGGAGGTCTTTGGCGCCCCCAAGGATATCTATACCCGAACACTCCTGCGCTGCGATCCGGCCTGGATCGAGGAAAAGACGCGGCACCTGCCGATTACCTCGGATGATCCCGATGCCCCCATAGTCATAGATACCGGCCCGGCGGATCGCATAAAAACCGCGGAACCGCCGATCCTGGAACTCTCCGATCTGCATGTGAGCTTTTCCAAGAAGGCGTTTCTGGGCGGACTTTTGGGTGGCGATGCCTTTGAGATCAAGGCGGTGCAGGGCGCCGACCTGCAACTGTTGAAGGGTGAGACCGTGGCCATTGTTGGCGAAAGCGGTTCCGGCAAAACCACCATCGCACGTGCCATCATCGGCCTGCAGAATGTAGACAGTGGCTCAATCCGCTTTGACGGTCGTGAGCTGACACAATTGAACCACGGGGGATATAAATCGATCCGCCGCGAGATCACCTTCATGTTTCAGGATCCGATTGGGTCACTCAGCCCCCGCATGCGTGTCTTCAACACGGTGATCGAACCTTTGCGCATTCATGGGGTGAAAAAGGAGGACTACCGGGCCGAGGCCCAAAGGTTGCTGAGTCTCGTTGGTCTGGATGAGCGCTTCCTCGACCGCTATCCACATCAACTCTCCGGCGGCCAGGCCCGCCGCGTTGCCGCCGCCCGCGCCCTGGCGCTGGAACCGAAGCTGATCATCGCGGACGAGCCGACAGCCGGCCTCGATGTTTCCATTCAAGGTGAGGTGTTGAATCTTCTCGCCGAGATCCAGGACCGTACCGGGGTCGCCATGCTCCTGATCACCCACAACCTGAATGTCGTTCGCCATATTTCGGACCGGGTCGCGATCATGTTCATGGGAGAATTTCTCGAGTTTGATCAGACCGAAAAGATCTTCAACGCGCCGCAGCATGACTACACCCGCCGCCTGATAGCGGCCAATCACCACCCAAGTTTCTGACCCCGCTTTTTTGGAGAACACACCTGTGACGTCCGCCGATCTAGAGCTTTGCTACATGCCTGCCGTCGAACAGTTGGCCCGCTTCCAGCGTAAGGAACTGTCGCCGGTTGATGTCCTGAAAGCACAAATTGCCCGGGCCGATGCGGTGGAACCCGCGATCAACGCCTTTACGGAAACCTTCTTCGAGGAAGCGCTCGAACAAGCCCGGGCAGCAGAGGATACCTATGCCAGACGGCCGGACGAGGCCCGCTCACTTGAAGGCGTCACGGTCGGCATCAAGGATGAAATGTCGGTTGCAGGCCAACGCAACACGCAGGGCTCGCTGATCTACAAGGATTTTGTCGAAGACGAAGATCACCCGATCGCTGCCCGTCTTCGCAACGCCGGGGCGATCTTTCATGCCCGCACTGCAACCCCTGAGTTCTGCTGCGCCTGGATCACCTCGTCCCGCCTGCACGGCACCACACGCACGCCGTGGCACCTGGACTACACCTGCTCTGGTTCATCCGGCGGATCGGCAGCCTCCCTTGCCGCCGGCACCTCAAGCCTTGCAACCGGCTCGGATATCGCCGGATCCATCCGGGGGCCTGCAGCGGCCTGTGGTGTCGTTGGCTATAAAGCGCCTTATGGCCGCAATCCGGACCCCGCACCCTTTGGTCTCGATTCCTATAACCAGAGCGGTCCGCTGGCCCGAACTGTTGCGGATTGCGCTTTGTTTCAAAACACCATGTCCGGCTTTCATGCCGGCGACATCGCGACCCTGCGTGAGCGCATGGACATTCCGTTGCAGCATGACGGGGTCAAGGGGCTCAAGATCGCCTACACCTTTGATGTAGGCAACAAGGTTGTCGCTCCTGAAGTTGAGCAGCAAACCCGGGTGGCGCTTGGTCATCTCGCAGATCAGGGCGCCATCATCGAAGAGGTTGATCTCCAGTGGGGCACGGAAGTTCTTCCAACCGCACGGGATTATCTCGATCATCTCTTCGGCCACTGGCTCGTCCGCGAAGTGAACGGACATCCCGATCTGGTCTGCGACTACACGAAGTTTCTCGCCGAGCGCGCCCGCACCATCGATACGGAAAGATTCTTCCGCGCCTTTGAGGTGGCGGGCGAGATGTATCAAACCATCGGCCCGATCCTCGAAGACAATTACGCCCTCATCTGTCCGACCTTCGTAACCCTGGGCATCAAGGCTGAGCAGAAACCCTGGGAGATCATGACGGTCGAGGGCCGCGAGTTTGATTCAGATTATGAATTCACGCTCATGCCCCAGTTCAACATGCTTGGCCGTCTGCCGGTACTCGACGTGCCGGCGGGCAATGCCGCAAACGGCCTGCCGGTTGGCATTCAGGTTGTCGGCCGCTCCTATGATGACCCGCGGGTTTTCCGTATAGCAGCCGCCCTGGAAGCGGCAGCCCCCTGGCTTGATTGCCCGGAGCGGCGCCCTTCGCTTTAGGCCGGATGAGAGAAACGAAACGAACGCAAACAGAATTTTGAACCAAGGGAGGAACACCATGTCGTCCGCCGATCTGGAACTCTGCTACATGTCTGCCACTGAAGCTCTGGCCCGCTTCAAGGCGCGCACCCTGTCGCCTGTCGAGTATCTCGAAGCCCTCATCAAGCGGGCGGAAGAGACCGAACCCACCATCAACGCCTTTGCTTTTACCTGGTTTGACGAGGCCATGGATCAGGCGCGCGATGCCGAGAAGATTTATGCGAAATCAGATGGCCAACCCCGCGCACTGGAAGGCCTGCCCATCGCCATCAAGGACGAGATGGACATAGAGGGTCAGCCCATGACCAATGGCTCGCTCTATCTGAAAGACAACATATCGAGCGAAACCCATTATGCCGTGCAACGGCTGCTGGATGAAGGCTGCATCGTTCACGGGCGCACAACGACACCGGAATTTTCCTGCTCCGGCACGGCAGACAGCCTCATCCACGGCACCACCCATACGCCCTGGAAACACGGCTTCACCTGTGGCGGCTCCTCCGGCGGTTCCGCTGCCTCGCTTGCGGTTGGCAGCACGCCGCTGGCAACCGGCTCAGACATCGGCGGCTCCATCCGCATCCCCGCGTCCGCCTGTGGCGTTGTCGGCTTTAAACCGCCCTACGGCCGCAACCCGGACAACACCGCTTTCGCCTTCGACATGTATGCGGTCATGGGCCCCATGAGCCGCACAATTGGCGATGCTGCCATGATGCAGAATATCCTCTGTGGACCGCACCCGCTGGATAATGCCTCCATTCGCCCGAAGTATGTTCTGCCGGACAATTATGACGGCATAAAAGGCCTGAAGATCGCCTGGTCGCTGGACCTTGGCTTCTTCGAGGTCGACGAGCATGTGCGCAAGAACACACTCGCAACGCTTGAGGTGCTCGAAGGTCTGGGTGCTGAACTGGTGGAAGTTGATTTCGGCTGGAGTGCAGAGGCTGACCGCGCCTGCCAGAATTATCTCGATCATCTGTTCGGCGGCTACATCAAGGAAATTGTCGACACGGACCCCTCACTGGCCTCCCCCTGGGCGGCCTATTGTGCGGAAGCCTCGGGCCGGAC
>JAJFHB010000014.1 GCA_021775795.1 Hyphomicrobiales bacterium
GCTTGCAAGAGCATAGGCGGCAATGGCAAGTGCCGCCGCGAATCCTCTAAACGCTGTGAGGCGCATACAGAACCTCTTCATGGTCGTCTGTCTCCTAATTGGGTCCGCGAGGCTATTCAGAGGGATTTTCTGCTCTCAAAAGCAATCCGGTAACACTTCGTTCAGGCCGCAGATAATCGCGCGCCGCCTTTTCAACCTGTTCGCGGGTCACCGCTTCAATGCGCTCGGGCCAGGACTGCACATCTTCAACTGTCTGCCCGCTCGTCAGGGCGACACCAAATATTCGTGCCAGCTGGCTTTGGCTGTCGATGGCGTAGGTTGCCTGTGCAATCAGCACGTTCTTGGCTTCCGTGAGTTGCTCATCGCTTATGCCGTTGT
The DNA here is from genome assembly GCA_021775795.1 of Hyphomicrobiales bacterium. Classification (GTDB taxonomy): domain Bacteria; phylum Pseudomonadota; class Alphaproteobacteria; order Rhizobiales; family JAJFHB01; genus JAJFHB01. The sequence continues at coordinate 379 of JAJFHB010000014.1, forward strand.
CCACAAGGGACTGCACTGCCGCGTCGAAGGCCGCCTCAAGTTCGCTGATGTCGGTCCCTGGCGCAGGCGCGCCATAAAGTCCAAAGGATCCGCTGTCCAGCGAATCGCCGCTGAACCAGGCGCCGGCGGAAATCGCCAAGTGTTTTTCGACCACGAGTTCGCGATAGAGCAGGCTCGTGCTGCCGCCGCCAAAAATCTGCGACAGCACCTCGAGAGCGTGAACCTCGCCATCCTGTGATGTCCGATGTGACGGTGTCAGATATTGCCGGCGAAAGCGGGGTGTCGAAACATTCTCGTGATAATAAATCACATGGCGTTCAGCAATTTGCGGGGGATCTTGTGGTCGCACCCGGGGAGATATCTCCGGGTTCGGCTCGAGGGGCCCGTAATTTTCTTCGGCCAGCGCCTTTACTTCTTCCAGAGTAACATCACCGGCAACAATGAGGATGGCATTGTTGGGTGCATAATACTCGTCATAAAACTCGCGAGCCTGGGCCTGGTTCAGTTGTTCGATCTCATGTTTCCAGCCGATCACCGGAATTCCGTAGGGATGCGCCAGATAAAAGGCTGCATCCATCTGCTCACCCAGTTGGCTTAGAGGATTTGTGTCTGTTCGCGAGCGCCTTTCCTCAAGCACGACGTCACGCTCGGGGAGCAGTTCCTCTTCACGGAGATTGAGGTTGACCATGCGCTCTGCTTCCAGCCCCATAACCAAGGGCAACAGGTCGCGGGCGACGCGCTGGTAATAGCCGGTATAATCGTAGGAGGTAAAGGCGTTGTCCTGACCACCGTTGCGGGCAATGGTCATGGAGAATTCACCCGGCTCCATAGAATCCGTTCCCTGAAACATCAAATGCTCGAGAAAATGAGCAATGCCTGATTCTCCAGGACGTTCATCTGCCGACCCCACCCGATACCACACCATGTGAGTGACAACCGGAGCCCGGTGGTCTGGAATAACGACGGCCAGCATGCCGTTTTCCAATTCGAAAGTTCCGACATTTTCGACCAGCTTGCGCGCCGCTGCAGGGTTTATCTGCACTACGAGAAAGACGGCGAGTGCAACTGCAAAGCAGCTGAGCCCGTGGAGGGCGCGGGAAGCAGTCTCAGTTTTCCTGGAAAACATGCGTTTTATACCGTTTTGGTTCTTGGAGAGGGGAGGCCAGTTTAAGCATACGATGATGCAGCAGTCACATGACAATCATATCTGCGAGACAACAGACCGCAGCGACCGGACAGATTGGGCGTCGGGGTGCTGTAGCATCATGTTGGAGCAAGTATTAATGTTGATCGATACACGGTTTGGGGTTGCAAGCGGGTCAGATTCAGCCTGCTAGTCCGAAAAAATCGAGCCGATGTTGAAGATGGTTCCATACCTGGGATTTTCGGCGCGCTCCGCCGCTTCCCGTGCCAAGCGCCTTTCTTCGTTAAGCTCGTTCGATGTTTTCGGCGTACCGTCTGGATGATTCGGATTTATGCCGAAGGGCCACTGATCTGCCTGCGTGGTTTGTGCCGCGGTGGCTTGCTGTCCGTCCGTAGACAGGGACTGCGGGCCTTCCGCATCCGGATCAGCATTGGCAACCAAAGTGGACGAAGTAACGGCATCCGTTGAGGCAGCAGAATTCTCTGCGTCAGCCGCAAGAAGTGCAGCACTTTCCTGCATGGTTGGCAGAGCGTATGGGTTTGCCTGGCCGTCCTGTTCGATAGGAACCGAGCCATCTGCCGGTGCCCGAAGATTATAGTCCGGAGGCATTACAAGAACCTGGTGCACGCGGACTTCACGCTCATCTGGCGCAGAGTCGGAATCAAAATCCAGGTCAACAATGTCCTCAACAGCAGGCAAGCTCGAACAGCCTGCAGCGAAAGACGCGAGGAGGCCAAGTGTGGCAATGCTTAATATGGTACGACGCAAGTTCCCAAGCTCCCTGATTTTGTCCATGCGCCCCTCGCCCAATAATGCTGGACGCTTCTGCGTTTGAGCGGTCACGGGCACCTTGTTTGTTCTGTGCTTGTTGACTGAAACACTTCACACCGGATTACGGCGAAACCATGACTGAAGCGATCCAGATTCCGTGCAGCGCTACGAACGCGTCTCGATCAGAGATTCATACAGGACTATGGCAACGCCCGCAACAATAGCAATGTCAGCAAGGTTAAAGACATACCAATTATAGCCCATGGCGTGAAAACTGAAGAAATCCGCCACCGCGCCGTACAGGGTTCTGTCGATGATGTTGCCAGCTGCACCACCAAGAATGGCCCCCAAGGCAAGAGCGCTCAAGCGCCCCTGTGATCGTGCCAGCCAGACAAAAAGCCCCAGCATTGCACAGGCCATGATGGCGATCAGAGCATAGCGGCCGAAAACTGAGTCCTGCTGGAACAGCCCGTAACTGATGCCCCGGTTCCACACCAAAACCAGGTCAAAAAAGGACGTAATGCGAACAGGCTGAGCGGTGCCGATGTCATAGACTGACAACATCCACCATTTGAACGCCTGATCAATGGCACAGGCAGCTACTGCGACGGCCAGCCCAAAAAACGAATTTTGCCCCCAGATTTTCACTGTCGATTTCTAAGTTCTCAAGCTGAAGAACACCGGCACCAATCGCATTGCGTGCGACGGGCCTGATTTTCAGGCAGCGTTGGCATCAAACTGCCGCACGGCTGACGCATCACGGATACTCAAGTCAGGATAATCGGGATCCTGGCCGACATCCTGGAGCACCTTCCACGAGCGGGCACATCGTTTGCCCTCCGCAAGATGTGGCACAACGGCAATCCCTTCGACGTCCTCCAGAGTGAATGCACCGTCTGGTGCCTGACCGACAACCAGCGACGCCTGGCTGGTGATTGCCACTTCCGCCAGATCGAGTCCCTTGAGCGCTTCAACATATGATTCGTCGGCAACGTAGACTGTAGGCGCGGCTTCAAGACTTGAGCCAATCCGCTTTTCGCGGCGCTCAACTTCCAGCGCGCCTGTTACCACTCGCCGCAGACGCCGTACCTTTGTCCACTTTTCTGCAAGCGCATCATCACGCCAGTCAGATGCGATTTCCGGAAACAGACGGAAGTGCACGGAATCAGTCTCACTTGGAAATCGTGACAACCAAACCTCTTCCATGGTGAAGCACAACATCGGGGCCAACCAGGATGTGAGGCAGGAAAACACATGATCGAGAACGGTTCGGCAGGAACGCCGGGTTAGACTGTGATGGGCATCGCAGTAAAGTGCATCCTTGCGAATATCGAAATACAGCGCCGAGAGATCAACGGTGCAGAAGTTGAACAGGCGTGAGAACACGCGCCTGAAATCAAAGGCCTCGTAACCCTCGCGAACCACCACATCGAGTTCTGCCAACCGGTGCAGCATATAGCGCTCGAGTTCCGGCATCTGGGATATGTCTTCGACCCGTTCTTCTTCCGAAAACTCGTCCAGGTTGCCGAGAAGGAACCGCATGGTATTGCGCAGCTTGCGATAGGCATCGACGTTCGTTTTTAGAATTTCAGGGCCGATACGAAGATCTTCGGCAAAGTCCGAACTCACGACCCAAAGCCGCAGTATGTCGGCACCCATGTCGTCATTGATTTTCTGGGGGACCACGACATTTCCGAGCGACTTGGACATTTTGCGCCCATGCTCGTCCATGACGAAACCGTGTGTGAGAACAGCTTCATAGGGCGCCCTGCCGCGTGTGCCACACGATTCGAGCAACGACGAATGGAACCAGCCACGGTGCTGATCTGAACCTTCGAGATACAGTGACGCCGGCCATTTGAGATCTTCACGTTGCTCAAGCACAAAACTGTGGGTCGATCCGGAATCAAACCACACATCAAGAATATCCCCGACCATGTCCCAATCATCGGAACTGTGATCATTGCCGAGAAAACGTTCCTTGGCACCTTCGGCAAACCAGGCGTCCGCCCCCTCTTTCTCAAAGGCCTCAATGATGCGGTCATTGA
>JAJFHB010000131.1 GCA_021775795.1 Hyphomicrobiales bacterium
AGCCATACTGACCATCGCCGAAATCGCGCAGGGCCTGAGCAAAGGGAATGCCGATCTCGCGGCTCATGGCAACATTGGCATCGGAGGCATGTTCAATGTAGCGCTCGTTGGCATTGAGCAGCGCGTCAATCGCATCACGCCGGTTATCGGCAACAAATGCCATCATCGCGTGAACATCATTGAAGGCATAGAGCGTGTCTTCAGCGGATGGCTCCCACCTGTCTGCCAGATCGGACCAGCGCCCACCGGTGTCGACGTCAAGAAGTTTCAGCCGCCACAGAAGTGCTGCTGAATCGAGCTCTTCATATTTGTCGCCGGCCGAGCCGCTGGAGCGCAGATTGTTGTCGTACATGTTCAAGACGTGATCGACCTGATCAAGGTCCAGGTGGAAGAGGGAAAGATGCCACCACAAATGATTGCGAAAATTGCTGTTGGCCCAGGTGTCCTCTCGTGAGTTCATGAACCAGATGCCGCCGCCCTGCCGCCCGTTCATTTCCATGACATGGGAAACGGCGTGGATGGCGTATGGATGGGAAGGCCGTAATGCGAGTGCCTGGCGGCCAAGTTCTTCCGCGTAGAAAAAATCGCGGTTTTCTTCGAGACCAAACGAGTAGAACGCCAGGACGAACTCATAACCCGGAATGGATTCGTCCCACATGGGAAAGACACGGGCAACAGAATCGCGCAATGCAGCAACGTCACCCAACAACAGGTCGGTCAAATGCGCCAGACCCAGAGCCAGAAGATCAAAGGGATAGGCTGTAAGGACGGCTTCCCATTTTTGCACCGCACCTGAAAAATCACCATCTTTCCAGGCCCGCACAGCTTCAATGTGGCCGCGCTCGCGGTCGTCGGCCTGGTCCCAAAGGGCCTCGGCAGCCGCAACCGCTGCAACCATGTCTTCGTAAATTCGCGTTTCCATGGACTGGGTGTAGACGGCAGCCTTGAAACAGTGGCCCATGACAAAGTCAGGATCCCGGGCAATCGCGCCCTCAATGGTGGCAATACAATCGCCATCGAAACTGAGGAATTCTTCGGTCGCGGTTTCAAGGATATCGAGCAGCTCTGGCGCTTCACATGAGGTCGGCATGCCTCTGCAATCTTTGATCCCCATCGGGTATTCTCCGTTGCTGTGTTTGTGCGGATACATCGCATGACACCGCCGCAGCAGATCCCGCTATCTCGGGCTTGACCTACGGGCGAATCGGCACCGCATTTTTTGCACGTGTGTGCAGTGTAGGAATTCCGGCAGCCTGATAACAGGTACAATGTCTCCAGTCCAGCAACTGCCTTATTCAGGCGGTGCCTAACCTGCCGTGGCGGAAGAGCAAAATGCCTGGGATCAGGGTGAGCAGCAGTATAGCAATGACCAGGAAGCAATTGTTGTAGGAAATCATTGCGGCCTGACGTGACAATTCAACGTCAAGGGCGCTCAGGCCTTCCAGCGTTTCGATATCCCAAAGAGCGCTGTGTCATCTGTAGCGTAGGCCTTCGCTGTACGGTGAAATGGATTCCGAAATCACGGCATGGTTGATCTGACTGAGCCGGCCAAACAGTCCAATCAGCACAGTTGTGCCTATGGCATTGCCCACATCAAAGCTCAGATAGAAAAGGGCGAACCCCTGATTTTGTACCCGTTTCCCAATGCGTGACAGGGAGAGACCGTTCATGGGCGCCCACACCGGCCCGGTGGCGAGGCCCTGTAAAAAGTTTACGAGCATCACATCGAAGCGTTGAACTTCAGTCGTCCATGTCGATACATGCCAGGCGGCATAAGCGGAGAGCAGCAAACCCACACAGAGAAAAGGCCGCATATCAAACCGCACGCGCACATAAGACATGAGAATGAGGCCAGCGACGGAGCCAACACCACGCGGAGCGAGCAGTTGCCCGGTCTCCAGGGGGCTGTATCCGGCAATCTGTTGAAGCATCAAGGGCATCAGCAGCATCGGAATGAACAAAACGGAGCCGACGAGGAAAACAAAGGTGAGGCCGACCACAAAGTTCCTGTCACGGAAAAGCTCCCGATCGAGAAAGGGTTGTTTTGCCGTCACGCTGTGGATGATACAAATGTAAAAGAGCACAGCGACGGCTGATAACTCGATGATGATTTCCGTCGATTCAAACCAGTCCAGTCTTTCGCCGCGGGCAAGACACAGCTGCAGCAGGCTGACCGAAATGATCAGGGTGGTAAATCCGAGCCAGTCGAGATGGCGCTTTTCACCAGTGGTCTTGGGGAACAGAAACCAGGCACCGACAAAAACCGCCAGAGCAACAGGAATATTGACGTAGAAAATCCATGGCCAGGAAAAAGCCTCAACCAGATAACCCGAAACCAGCGGGGCCACGACGTTGGCGGTGACAAAGCCCATTGCCCACAGAGAGGTTGCCTGTCCGTAGCGCCCTGGCGGGAAAGCGTTGACGGCAATGGTTTGCCCAAGCGGGATGGTGGCGGCGCCGAAAAAACCTTGTAGGAAACGCCAGAGGATCATTTCCTCCAGCGAGGTTGAAACTGCACAACCAAGCAAGGTCACCGCATAGCCGCCGACCGCCACAAGATACATCTGCCGGCGCCCGAAACGTGTGGCCAGCCAGCCGACGCTTGCGGTCATCATGGCCGAACCGATGATGAAAGATATCATCACCCAGGCAATCTGATCTGTGGTTGACGAGAATGCCCCCTGCATATGCGGCAGAGCAACAGTTACCGAATACCAGGTGAAGGAGTAGGTGGCTGTGCCGACGGTCGAGACCAATACGATGATAATGGCACGGGCAGTGATGCGGTCGGGATCTTCGTGGGCGGCGTCCTGGGTGGTGTCGGCCATTCCGTCCGCTACTGGAAAGTTTCAGCGAAGACGCCCCGAATGAGCGCAGACGCATCGCGCTCAAAGCC
>JAJFHB010000132.1 GCA_021775795.1 Hyphomicrobiales bacterium
CCACCGCAACGGCCCGGGCCTGACAATGCCCAATTTCTCCCGCGCCGCCACCGAGGTCGTCTACACCGATTGATCTGGACGCTACCGATCAAGCTAACCGCCGCGGTCTGAAACAGGACGGCGGCGTTCTTGTTTGTGCAGTCAGGCCAAACTTCACTGGAACTGGAAGTCAGAAGCGATGAAAGGAACGGACATCTGTCTGGCCATCCTGGTCGCCGCAATCTGGGGTCTTGCTTTTGTCGCGACGGAATTTGGACTTGAGAGTTTTTCGGCCCCGCAACTCACCGCTCTGCGTTTCGCCATTGCGGCAATACCGGTTTTGTTTCTACCACGACCCAAAGTACCCTGGCGGCATCTTGTTGTCCTTGGATTATTCCTTTTTGCTGGCCAGTTCCTGATGCTGCATTTCGGATTTGTGCACGGCATGCCGCCGGGGCTTGCCTCGGTTGTAACGCAAACCCAGGCGTTCTTTACGATCGCGATCGCAGCGTTTGTTCTCCGTGATGTTCCAGGTCTGCGTCAGGTCACCGGTCTTTTAACGGCTCTTGCGGGACTCATCCTGATTGCCTTTTCGGTCGGCGGCGGCCTCACATATGCCGGCCTCGGCCTCACACTTGGTGGTGCGGTGAGCTGGGCCGTTGGAAACATCCTGTTGAAACGCATCGAGGCACAAGACATGCTGCCACTCATGGTCTGGCTCGCCGTGGTGCCGCCTTTGCCGGCCCTGGCTCTTTCATTGGCGATTGATGAACGGAATATTTTTGCAGCGCTTGCAAGTTCGTCCTGGCTCAGCCTGGGATCGGCCCTCTATCTTGGGCTTGTCGCAACGGTGTTTGCCTATTCGATCTGGGGAAGATTGCTGAGGCTCTACCCGACAGCACAAGTTGCACCCTTCGCTCTGCTTGCGCCCTGCACTGGCGCGCTTTCCGCAGCCCTTGTTCTCGGCGAACAATTTGATGGCATCCGGCTTGCCGGAATGGCCCTCATCGTTGCCGGGCTTGTCATCACTGTAGTGCCCCGAAGGCAGCCGCACGAAACGGCTGCATAGAAAAACACAAATGCTGTCGAAACGCGGACTTGCCACTCGTCTTTAGGGCGGGTTCCAATGAGAGAGCCCCCAAACAGGAGACAAACAATGCAATACATGTTCCTTATTTATGCAGCCGAGGGTTCCGGTCCGCAGTATGGTTCGCCCGAGTTCGAAACCATGATGCAGCGTTACCGGGACTTCACAGCCACCGTACGCGATGCCGGTATCCTGTCCGGTGGAGCACCACTTGAGAGCGCATCTACTGCAACAACCGTGCGGGTTCGTGGTGGCGCCACCGGCACAACCGATGGCCCTTTTGCTGAAACCAAGGAAGTGCTTGGCGGCTACTATATTCTTGACTGCAAGGATCTCGATGAGGCCATCGCCCACGCAGCGCAAATCCCGACCGCCGATTATGGCTCCGTGGAGATCCGCCCGGTAATGGAGATGATCTGAACCCTTTGATGACGGATAGGCTCGAAACGATCCGGCGTAATGATGCACGCGAAGAAATTGAAGCCGTCGTGCGCCGGGAATGGGGACAGGTGGTCGCCGCGCTCATGGGATTTTGCGGCGACCTCGCCCTGGCCGAAGATGTGTTGCAGGAAGCCCTCATCACCGCTCTTGATTCCTGGTCAAAACAGGGCGTTCCCCAAGCACCCCGTGCCTGGCTGCTGAAGGTCGCCAGAAATCGCGCCATCGATCAAATACGCCGCACTGCAAATTTTGCCCGCAAGCGTCCGGATGTGGAGGCGTTCTATCTCGCAGGCGTAGCAGAGCCTGAGCAAGACGAAGAAATCGGCGACGACCGCTTGCGATTGATTTTTACCTGCTGCCATCCAGCCTTATCAGAAAGCGCCCAAGTTGCGCTCACTTTGAAGATCGTGGCCGGCGTTGCAACATCCGAGATCGCCCGTGCATTTCTGGTTTCTGAAGAAACCATGGCTCAACGCCTGGTGCGGGCAAAAAGGAAGATCTCTGCGGCAGCCATTCCCTATCAGGTTCCAGGCCCGGGCCTCTGGCCTGATCGCCTGCAATCTGTCCTCGCTGTCCTGTATCTTATCTTCAACGAAGGTTATGCGGTAACCACCGGCGTGGAGGTGACCAGAGCCGACCTCTGCGCGGAGGCCATTCGCCTCGCAGAGACATTGCAAAAACTCTTGCCCAATGAACCTGAAGTTTTAGGGCTGCAGGCCCTGATGCTTCTGCATGACGCCCGCAGCGCCGCGCGCACGGGCTCTGTAGGCGAACTCATCACTCTCGAACATCAGGATCGCTCCCTGTGGCGCCGCGACCAGATCGAGACCGGAAAAGGGCTGCTCATCAGCGCCCTTTCGCGTGGACAAGTGGGGTCATACCAGGTGCAGGCCGCAATCAGCGCAGTGCATGCAGATGCGGAGACATTTGGCGCCACTGACTGGCAGGAAATCTGCCTTCTCTATGAGAGGCTGGAGCAGCTTCAGCCCTCACCGGTCGTCGCCCTGAATGCAGCGGTGGCGCTCTCTTTTGCCCATTCTCCACACGCGGGACTGTGCAAACTCCAAATTCTCGCGGCGGAGGGCACCCTGGCAAATTACCAACCCTTCCACGTTGCCCACGCAGACATTCT
>JAJFHB010000133.1 GCA_021775795.1 Hyphomicrobiales bacterium
GCCTGCAAACGGCAACCGGTCTTTGACCTCAACTGGAAGACTTCCCCGGCGCGGACAATATGGTTTTCCGCCGGTGCACCATTGGCGCCGCCAAATATTCCCTCAGCCGGAGAAGTAAAGCGGTCTCCGTAAGTGGCGAACTGCACACCGTCTTCCAGAATATGATACGAACGCTCGAAGCCCTGACCACCGCGATGGTGACCCGTTCCACCTGATCCCTCCCTGAGGGCATACTGGTTGATCCGCGTAAACGGATAATCCATCTCCAGCGACTCTATCGATATGTTGGCGCAGTTTGACAAAGGGCTGTCGACACCATCGCAGCCATCGTTGTCGGGTCCGGCGCCATAGCCACCGCCAAGGATTTCCAGATAGATGTTGTAGCCATTCTCTCCCAGGTGGCTGAGGCAGACCGGCGTCGTCGTATCATAGCCCTCGGCGATAACCTTCTCCGGCACCACCTGAGCAAGCGCCTTCATAACCGCGTTGAACACCCTGTAGCTGGGCAAAAGCCGTGCCCTTACAGGCGCCGGTGGTTTTGGATTGAGCACTGAGCCCTTAGGGGCAGTGACCGAAATTACCCGTGAGACGCCATCGTTGAAGGGTATGTCCGGGTCGGTCAGAACTGATTTCGCACAGGCAACCGCAGCGGCAAATGTCGATGCGAAGGGATTATTGAGATTGGTCGCAACCTGAGGGTCTGTCCCCTCAAATGCAATGCGGATGGCGTCATCGTCAATGGTAACCTGGGCGCGGATTACCACCGGCGTCTCGCCGATGCCATCATCATCCATAGCGGCCTCGGCACAATAGGTGCCATCCGGCAGTCCGGTGATAGCGGCTCGCATTCGGCGCTCAGAGTAGTTCAGCATTTCATCCATGGCATCATACAGAACATCCCGGCCATAACGCGATGCCAGGGCCTGCAGACGTTTGGCGCCGATTGAGTTGGCGGCAAACTGAGCATTGATGTCACCGATGGTTGCATGGGGCATGCGCACATTGGCAGCAATGAGCCGTTCGAAGGGCCCGCCATTCCAATCGCGGCTCATGCTGTACTTCGATGGCGGAAAAATGATGCCTTCCTGATGAACATCGCCCGCATCCGGGTTAAGGCCCGGTGCGCCACCGCCAAGATCGATGTGATGCACCACCGTGGCACTGAAGCCCAAAAGTTCATCGTTGAAAAAGATCGGCGAAAACAGGAAGATGTCGGGGATATGCTGCCCCCCGTGATAGGGGTCATTATTGATGAAGAAGTCACCTTCCTGCAACGTCTCCACAGGATAGAGTTCAAGGCAGGGCGCGAAAGTCTGGGTGATCGAACCCAGCTGTATGGGGATGAGTTCTGCCTGGGCTACCACCCGGCCCTGCTTGTCGATAATCGCTGCGGAACAATCCTGCGCCTCACGCACGATGGGAGAATGTGCGGAGCGAATGAGCTTCGTGCCCATTTCATGGGCTGCAGAAATGAGAGAGCGATTGATGATCGCCTGATCAACGCTGGATACTGCCATAAGCTTTAGCCTTCCCGTCTCAGGATCAAACTGTCAGCCTCATCGCGCCGCGCCTGCCAGAATGGCGGCACATAAATTGTCGATGTGCCATCTTCGATGAGTAGTGGCCCGGCCATCTCCGCGTCTGCGATGGCGCCGCGTGCCATCAGCCTGCACCGCAGAGGTTCGCCGCCTTCGACGATATCAATGAATACCGGGTCGGAAGCTTGGTTTGCGCGATCAGCATCACCATCCTGGTAAATGGGAAACTCATTCGCCATGGCCCGTGCGCCAATGCGGAAAGATACAATCTCAACCGGATCACCGGGTGGCTTGGAGAACTCGAACACTCTGTGGTGTGCTTGCGAAAAAGCGTCGGCGATCATGTCACCCGTAAGTCCCTCAAGATCATCGCCAAGAGCAACGGAAACTTCAAAGGCCTGGCCGACGTAGCGCATTTCCAGAATGTGGTGGAAGCTCAGCGCCTCGCTCACACCGGCTGAGCGCAGGTAGTCGGTCGCTTCCTGGCGTAGGGCGTATAGCTGGTCCAGCACCGTCTGCACTGCATTCGCATCCAGCCTGGTGCGCTCAGTTCGTGCGCGATAGTGGACATAATCGGACATCAGTAGGCCGGCTGCTGACAATACACCGGCATTCGTCGGCACGACCACAGTACCAATACCCAGTTCTTCGGCTACACGGGCCGCATGAAGCGGCCCCGCACCGCCAAACGGCACCAGTGCAAAATCTCGCGGGTCGCGCCCCCGTTCAGTTGAAACCTGTTGTATTGCTCGTACAATGTTCGATTCTGCTATACGAATGACACTGTCCGCCAGCTCCGCAGGCGATATCTCCAACAGTTCGCACAGAGGCTCAAGTGCGGTCTTAGCAACACTGGCATCAACCTTCATCTGACCACCCAGAAAAGATCCTGCCTGCAAGGTCCCCCGTACCAGATGTGCATCCGTCACCGTTGCTTCGGTACCGCCGCGGAGGTAACTGGCAGGTCCGGGATCTGCGCCCGCGGATTGGGGCCCCACCCGAAGCAGACCACCATCATCCAGCCAGGCAATTGATCCGCCTCCCGCTCCAACGGTGACAATGTCGATCACCGGCGTGCGCACCGGCAGGCCATCGATTTCGGTTTGAGGCGCAAGATCCGGAGCGCCGTCGATAACCAGAGAAACATCTGTGCTGGTGCCGCCCATATCGAGCGTGATGATGTCGCTGAAGCCCGACCGGCCGGCCAGCCCGACAGCACCCACAACACCTGCCGCTGGCCCGGAGAACAGCGCTGATATCGCATTCTTCGACATGGCGGCCGCTGGCATACGCCCCCCATTGGACTGCATGATCGAAAACCGGCCGTTAAAACCGCGCGCTTTCAGTGTCTTTGAAAACCTGTCGAGATAACCCTCGATGGCCGGTTGTACGAAGGCGGCAAGGGCTGTTGTCGAGGCGCGCTCATATTCGCGGAACTCACGCGACACCTCGCAGGAACAGGTCACCGGCATGTCGGGCGCATGGCGTCGCACTGCGTCCGCCACTTTCAACTCGTGATCGGGGTTTGTGTAGCTGTGCAGAAAACAGATAGCCACTGCATCAAAACGACCATCGCCGAGAAACGCAGCCACTTGAGCGTTCAAACGCTCCAGTTCTAGTGCCTCGACGACCGAGCCATCGGCCGCAATACGCTCGTCAATTTCACAAATGTCTTGCCGACTGACGATCGGCTCCGGCTTCGCATAGTTCAGATCATAGATTGCTCGTCGGTCGTGACGCTGCAGGGCAAAGAGATCCCGTGTTCCCCTGGTGACGAAAACACAGACGCGCCCGCCCTTGCGCTCAAGCACCGCATTTGTTGCCACCGTCGAGCCGTGCACCAGATCGGTCACATCCTTCAGGTCGATCTGTGCTGCATCTATGGCGTTAACTGCGCCGCGGTCGGGAGCATCCGGTGTGCTCGGCACTTTGGCGACACGGGCAACACCGTCCCGGATCTCGATCAGATCGGTAAACGTTCCGCCAACCTCGATGCCTATGCGCATGGAACTCCCCTTACGTTCGTAAATCTGTTCGCCGAACGCCACCTATGCGGCTGATGCAACAAGGTAATCGGGTCCATGTGAACTCGCCAGCCGTTTCTTGGAAAACGGGGGCCGCCGGGCGGTCGAGGCTGATATGCGGCCGGAGTGTAGAGTTCAGGCGGGGAACAAAGACTGGCC
>JAJFHB010000134.1 GCA_021775795.1 Hyphomicrobiales bacterium
TATGCAGGCTTCAAGGTCGGGGAAAATGTTCCCGCCACCCGGGACAGCAGGTGGCGCATGATTACCTTTTTCAAGGCGCATTTGGATGAGGGTCTGCGGGTGCGGTTACCGCTCAGCATTCTCGAAGTACAGAACATACTCAACGCTGAAGGGCATGACCCGGGGCCGCTTGATGGCTCCTGGGGCCGGCGCTCTCTTGAGGCTTTGAACGCATTGCGATCAGCGCACAGCCGCGAGCCTGTTAGCGAGCTTGATGACGACTCAATTGCGCTTCTGCGCTCGCTGCTGCAGTTTTGATCGCCAGCCACTGAGAGATGAAAAGGGTTTGAGAAATGCACAAGAGCCGGTTGTCCGGATTCATTATCGATTGCAAGACGCAAGATCTTGAGGCTGCAGCCCAGTTCTGGGGAGAGGCGCTTGGATGGCCGGCGAAACAATTCGACGACTCGGAAGAAGCTGAATATAGATATCTTGAAACGTCAAATGACGACCTTCACGTGGAAGTGCAACGGGTTTCCCATGAAAGCCGCGTTCATCTGGACATTGAGACTGATGACGTTGATGCTGAGGTAACCAGACTGGAGAGGCTTGGCGCAAAACGCATCAGCGAAGTGAAGGACTGGTGCGTCATGGAAGCGCCGACAGGCCAGCGCTTTTGTATCGTGCCGCTCTCTCGAGACAGAAGTTCCGGGCGCTTTAACAGCTGGGGATAGTCTGCCCGTTTGGCTCCTGTGACACCATCTCGACGGTCAGAGGATCATAAGAGAATAGCCAGGCCGTGCGCTCAGCGTTCATATCGCGCTTCGCGAAAGCCTCTTTCAAATCTGCGATAGACGGGAGATGGAACAGCTCACGGTTGGCACTGGACTCGCGCACAATACGTGTCGTTCTTGGAATACGATTGCGCTGATACAACTCAAGTGCCGCCGTCACATCTTCTTTTGCGGTGAGAGCGCGGGTGAGAATAACAGCATCCTCGATCGACATGGCTGCACCCTGAGCCATGTAAGGAAGCGTTGGATGTGCCGCATCGCCGAGAAGCACTGCCCGCGCCGTCCGCCAGTTTGATACCGGCTCGCGGTTGTTGAGCGCCCAGCGATAACACTGGTCATGATCCGCCGCTTCGATGAGCGCCCGAATGCTGTCGTTCCAATCTGCAAAGTCTCTATCGAGTTCGCGCCAGGAGGCCCGCTCGGTCCACGATGTTTCCGTCCATTCGGCATTTTCGACGGCGCCAACAAAGTTTACGAGCTCCCCACCGCGCACCGGATAGACCACCGCATGGCGTGACGGTCCGACCCAGATATCCACGGTGTCAGGGCGCAGACTAGCTGGCAATTTTTTTGCCGGCACCGTCAAACGCCAGGCGATATCGCCTGTGTAGTTTATGGCCGTCTCTCCAACGACCTGAGCGCGGATCAGCGATTTGATTCCGTCTGCACCCACAAGAATGTCTCCGGACCGCTCCGAGCCGTCAGCGAGAACAGCGTGAATGTGCGCATCATCTTCGCGGAAGCCGGTGACCCTGCTGCCGAAATGCAAACACTGTGGAGACCTGTTGCTAACCGCCTGCGCCAGCAGATTATGAAAATCCGCGCGATGGAATGTGTAGTACGGCACTCCATGACGGGCCGAATATGTCTGTCCCAACGGAATGGTCTGAAGAACTTCCCCTGTATCGAAGAGGCGGAAACGGTATGCACTAGGTTGCGCTGCAACGGCTTTCAACGCCGCTTCAAGCCCCAAATGGTGCAGGACGCGTGAGGCGTTTGCGCTGATCTGAATGCCAGCGCCGATTTCACCCAGTTGCTGTGCCTGTTCCAGGACCTCAACATCAAACCCCGCCTGCAACAGGCAAGCGGCAGCAGTCAAGCCGCCAATGCCTCCTCCTGCCACGAGTATCCTTGCAGCGTCCACGGCGGGCCTCAACTGGACAGTGGTTGTTGGTGAGGGCCGGGTCGCGTCATGGCATATAGCGGCCGCCATTGATGAACAGCACTTGGCCGGTCATGTAGCGCGCCGCATCACTTGCCAGAAAGAGGATCGGGCCGACGACGTCGTCGGGAACAGCAATGCGGCCAAGAGGAATGGTTTTTGCGATTTCCTCGCCAAACTTTCCGTCAAACCAGCTGTCGTTCGCGCCAGGCGACGTTCGTCCGGTTCCGCCGCGCAGAAACTCCGTGTCCACAGCCCCTGGCGCCACTGCATTGACCCGCACTTCTGGGGCGTTTTCTTTCGCCAGCGCTTTTGTCAGTGCGATGATGCCAGCCTTGCTCGCAGCGTACGCCGACACCCCTTTCTCAACATGCACAGCCAGACCGGAGGCAATGGTCACAATGGAACCCTTACCGGAGGCGCGCATGAGAGGCAGGGCGTGGCGGACAACGCGGTGCAGGGATGTCAGGTTGACGGCAATCAGATCGTCCCAGGCGGCGGCATCTATTTCCTCCATCGGGCGTGGCGGCAGCATGTAGCCCGGCAGGTGAACGAGCACATCAATTGCACCCCAGAGACCAGCCACCTGACCAACCGCCTCAGCTACTGCGGCATCATCCCGGACATCCGCCGCAAAGGATGGCACGCCGTCTCCGACAGGATGTTGATCAAGTGCCACTAGTGTGTCGATGACCGCCGGCAAAAGCCCCTGCTCCAGAGCAACCTCAACCAAACGGCGGCCGATACCACCACAGCCGCCAATCACAAGCATTCTGGTTTGCAAAGCCGGCGCCAAGCGTTGGAAATCAGGCTGCTCCAATGTCTCATTCATGCTTGCGCCACTCTGTGAGTTGACTGCCACTACACTACTGCCCGGTCGATGAGCGAGAGCAATTGCTGCCGTTCCTGCGGCGTGAGATTAGCAAGAACATCGGCCTCGTGCTCCGGCAATCGTGCTTTGATCGTATCGGTGAGAGCCTGTCCCTCCGACGTCAGGTGGAGTGTAACCGCCCGGCCATCGACAGTGGATCGATTGCGCTCCACATAGGACGCCAACAACAGAGGTGACAACGTCTGCACCAGTGTTGGTGGTTCGATGCTCAAGAGCGCAGCAAGTTCTTTCTGTGAGATACCCGGATTGTCGGAAAGCAACAGCAGCAAACCACCCTGCATTGGTGTGACGGCAATGCCCATCGCCGAAAAACTCTTCTGCCAAGAGGCGCCGAAACGATGGTGCAGACGCCGCACGTGGAAGCCGAAGACGCTCGCCAAAGCGTCACGGGCCGGCGGCTTATCTACG
>JAJFHB010000135.1 GCA_021775795.1 Hyphomicrobiales bacterium
GCCTAGTCGTAACCACGGGTCGATACCACTGGCAAATCCGCAGATCTTGCCTTCTGCCAATGGGAGGCCCCGACCGTCCTCCTGCCCCGATAGTCAGCATGCTGCGGAGGTGCCGTGACGTCCATTTTTCTTACGCGACTGAAGCGACAGGAAATGGCACAAATCGTCAATATGCCCTGCATCGCAACTAGGGCAACCTGCATCGCCCGCCATAGTCGATTTTTCTCGTGTTCCCGCCGTTGAGCTGACTTAGCGTCTCCTATGAGCATAAATTACGGTAACAGTAACCGAATTAAGCCACCTTCATCTTTGGCCCTCGCTTTGCGGGTCTTACACTGCGTGCAAGCCGAGCCATGGAGGCAGGATAGACTTTCCAGAATACCCCGTCTATTTCGATTGCTGTCACCGTAATTTGTGAACAGACGTTGTCGGCAGTTGCGGCGAATGACCGCCCAGAGCCCTATGTAGACATCGAATGCATGTTGCCAACCGGGATTCCTAGAGGGTTAGCGATGGTGCTCTGCTTTGGCTAGCTAGCGAGAGCCGGCGGAATAAATCTGTTGCATCCACCTCGTTGTCTGCATGCACGATCGGGGCTAGGGTTGCCGCCTACGCCCGGGTGCACCACTGCGCGCAGAGACGACGAGGAAAGCCAAAATGCGAGCCATCAGGCTTTGCCTTGCAATCATTCTACTCCTATCGACGGCGCAGCCTACTTGGGCAGGTGACATTCACCGAGCCGCTTGGAAAGGCGACATCGACCAGCTTGCCGCGCTGATTTCGGCCGAATCGGATGTCGACGCGCTTGATGGCGAAGGGGCCACCCCATTGTTCGTCGCGGCCAAGATGGGTCGGTTGGAGGCGGTCGAAATGCTATTGGGGGCTGGCGCAGATCCCTTGATTGAGGTTCCAGGAACGTTGGGGTCACTGGGTACGGCCATCCATGCCGCCGCAGGACGCGGCCACGCCGACATTGTGCGGGTTCTTATCGAGGCAGGCGTGGATGCGAACCTGCCTAACGAAGGTGTTGGACCGCCGTTACATGTCGCCAAACTCTTCGGCAGATCGGACGTGGTTGCCGTGCTTCTGTCTTTGGGAGCCATGCCCACATCGGCACCCGATGTGAATGCCATACTGGCCGAAGCCGATCCGGTTTCAGGAGAAGAGGTCGCCGCAACATGCACGGCTTGTCATTGGGCATCTACGGACGCTCCGCCCCGGGTGATGGAAGGCCCAATACTGTGGGAGATCGTCGGGCGTGAAAAGGCAAGCATTGAAGGCTTTGCCTATTCAAGATCGATGAGGGAACAGGGTGGCGTCTGGGACTATGAAGCACTTAACAACTTTATCGCCAATCCCAGGGGCTTCGTTCCGGGCACCAAGATGTCTGCCGTCGGCGGCATCAGCGATCCGGAACGCCGGGCTGCATTGATTGTTTATCTTCGATCCCTGTCGAACAATCCGGCACCACTTCCTTAGACAGTCTTTGATCGCTTCGTGCGGCGTGGGGGACATTTTCAGACTCTTTGACCACAGCCTCACAGGTTTCGTTTTACCCCCTACAACGGGCTCAACAAATAGCGACGCAAAGAGTCCGCAAAGTGCCATAAACGGAAGTTCTGGATAGCTGCGCCGATGACCGCTTTGAGCCCATTCAAGACCTTCTGCTGATGTCGCAAACGCGATGGTCCGACTCGAGTTGAATGCGCGTGTTTGACCCTCAACGGACCTCGGGACGGAGCCGTGGAACAGTCTTGCGTTGCTAGCAGTTCACCACGATTGCAATGTTCTACGGCGACCTGGACCACCAAAGTTGCTTTGCGACTTCCCGGCGCTCAGGGCCGGCCAGCAGCGCAGCACAGATCGGCTTGCTTGACACCATGCCGCTATCCAGACATGGTTCGCGCCCTCGCTTGCCGGTGAGGTCAAACGCAGGCCACGTGCGGCTGCTAACGGGAGAGCTCCTGAATGAACTCGAATACGAAAATGCTGTCTGTGCTGAGCATCTTGCCTGTTATGTTTGTTTCACTGCTGCCGCTCACGGTTCACGCAGACGAGCAATGCCCCTGTTTTGACGCCACGATGATCGATGTGGCCTGCTCTGGTCAAAGTCTGAGCAGTAAACTTTATCCTCGGGACTGTGCACCAGGAAATGATATGTCGGCTACAAGTTGCCAACAGGTGAGCGTGTCCTGTGATCCGGCTAACCCCCCGATCTACAACGCTACGTTCGAAGTCTCCGTCAGGGAAGGGCGCTATGAGTGTGGCGTGTTCTCTGAAGGCGGTAGCCCAGAAGGATGGTCGTCGCCTGGCTCCGTGCCGCCAGATGGGTTGACGATCGGCCAGGCCAACGCCTGCCTCGCCTTGGTCGATTAGACCCGGGCAGGAACAGGGCGACCCGGGCCGCCTGAAACGTGCTAGGCGTCTTCAACGCCTTAGACTCCCGCACTGAGCGTTTTGTGGCGTTGCAGTGGTTTGGTGCCTCAAGGGTGCGAAATCTGCGCCATCGATATGAGCCAGGTCAGTTGCTGACCCGTAAGCTGAGGCCGGATGGTCAAGCTGCCTCTAATTCGACCCTGTTGACACAAACGAATGGAGACTGACGACCATGACAACCAACATCACCTTGAACCGTTTCAGCCTCATTGCCAGCGCACTGTTTGTCCTCTCGCTGGCGACCGCACCCGCAGCCCAGGCGGCGTGCGATGATCCGGCCGCCGCAAGCGTTGATTGGACAACCTGTAACAAACAAAATATGTACATGGCCGGCGCGAACCTGACGGGCGCGAAACTGTGGGGCACGGACCTTCGGGGCACGGACCTGGCCGGCGCGAATCTGAGCAACGCGGATCTGTCCTTCTCGAGCCTGAAGAACGCGATTCTGACCAACGCGAACCTGACCAACGCGAACCTGAACGAAGCGAGACTGAACGGCGCGAACCTGACAGGTGCGGACCTGACCGGCGCGAACCTTTCCGAAGCAACTTGGACTGATGGCAGAATATGTGCGCTGGGTTCTGTTAGTACTTGCAATTGACCTCGGCCTGCTGATGTTGGCGGAGCTCCTGGCCGCCCTGTCCGCCTGATACCGCCCTTAATTCCTCAATTCCGGGGACACTATACTTAATTGCCTTCGCATGCCCCTCCTGGTAATCTAAACCGGCATTCCCCATTTGGATCGCCTTTCGGCATGGTAAGAGCATCCGAATCGGTTTGCCAAGCGTTTTTCGGCTGTGGTTCGCTTTGTCCGCTGCGGTTTGGCGCTGCCAAGGCGCTCGTTCTGGCAAGCATAGACGTGAATGTCTGCTTGGGGTCTTGGCTGTGTGGAAACGGCCCG
>JAJFHB010000136.1 GCA_021775795.1 Hyphomicrobiales bacterium
GCGCGCGACCTGCTGGTCGCCAAACAGGGCGGCGGCACTTTCGTTGCGGACTTGTTCGGGTCCGTCTTCGCACAACCCATCATCTCCCTGTTCGGCACCCATGACAGAGCCGTATCTGACTATCTGGAGTTTCGACGCGAAGTGGAGCCAGCGGCGGCTGCACTAGCTGCCGAGCGGGCGACCGACACGGACCGGGAGATATTGACGCGCATCTTTGAAAGCATGGAAGCCGCACACCGACTTGAAGACAGCGACGAGGAAGCCAGACTGGACGTTGCTCTCCACAGTGCCGTTGTGGACGCAAGCCACAACATTGTGCTCATCCAGACCCTGCGCAGTATCTATGCGCTGCTTGTTCACGGGGTCTTTTACAATCGCACGGTGCTTTATGGCATTCCGGAAACCCGGGACCAGTTGCTGGTTCAGCACACCGCAATCTACCGGGCCGTGATGGACGGCAATGCGGACGCCGCCCGTTCCAGGGCCTGTGCCCACATCGCCTATGTGGAAGATATGCGGTCGAGACTTGAATCTCACTTTGAACGCGAGCAAACATCTCAGAGACGGCTTGAGCAGATGGCCAGACAAGACGCGCAAAGACTTAGGCGCCCAAGGAGGACAGCATGACCGCATCCCCGAAAGTGGGCCTGTTTATCACCTGCCTTGCGGATCTGTTCCGCCCTTCTGTCGGCTTTGCCGCCGTCAAACTGATGCGCGATGCAGGATGCACGGTGGAAGTGCCGCGGGCCCAGACCTGTTGTGGGCAACCTGCATACAACTCAGGTGACCGCAAGGACACACGCGCAATTGCCGAGCAAGTCATCGCAGCGTTCGAAGATTTTGACTATGTGGTTGCGCCGTCAGGTTCATGCACGGGCATGATCTCAAAACATTACCCTGAATTGTTCGAAGAAGGCTCTCAATGGCGACTGCGGGCTGAAGCGCTGTCAGCGAAAACCCACGAACTGGTGTCATTTCTGGTTGATGTTCTCAAGATCGATCATGTAGAGGCGCAATTTGACGGCACCGTCACCTACCACGACTCCTGTTCGGGCCTGAGGGAACTTGGCATCAAGCAACAGCCACGCCAGCTTCTCGGGTCAGTTAAGGGGCTCACGTTGCAGGAAATGGAAGAAGCAGAAATCTGCTGTGGCTTCGGCGGCACCTTCTGCGTCAAATACTCTGACATCTCAAATGAGATGGTCAGCCACAAAACCGAATGCATTGGCGCAGCCAATGCAGATACGCTGCTTGCCGGTGATCTGGGCTGCCTTTTGAACATGGCCGGCAAATTGAAACGTCAGGGCTCGAACGTGCAGGTCCGCCATGTTGCGGAAGTCCTTGCCGGCATGACGGACCTACCGCCCATTGGCGAAGAGCACTAGGACGCACAACACATGGAAATCCGCTCCCCTCAATTCAAGAACAATGCCCGGGAAGCTCTCGTTGATGAGAATCTGCAGAGCGCTCTTGGAAAAATGCGGACGGGCTTCACCTCCAAACGGGCCGAAGCACGGGCACGTCTGCCTGAGTTTGACGACCTTCGCGATCAGGCACGGGACATCAAGGACCATACGCTTGCCCACCTGGACCTCTACTATGAGGCCTACGAAGAGAAGGTGACGGCGGCCGGCGGACATGTTCACTGGGCGCGTACGGCCGGTGATGCGCGCGACATCATTTTGCAGATATGTCAGGACGAAAACGCCAAGCTTGTTACCAAAGGCAAGTCGATGATCGCTGAAGAGGTGGCGCTTAATGACCATCTCGAGGAAGCGGGCATGGAGGTTGCCGAGACAGATCTTGGCGAATACATCATTCAGCTTAGACAGGAACCCCCGAGCCACATCATTGCCCCTGCCGTGCATCTCACGCGGAGCCAGGTCGAGAAAAGCTTTCGCAAATCACACACGCATCTGGCCGATGACCGAAACCTCGATGAGGTGAGTTCGCTCGTTAATGAAGCGCGCCAGGTATTGCGTCAAAAATACATCGATGCAGACGTCGGCATAACGGGGGCAAATTTTCTGATTGCAGAGACCGGCACGTCAATCATCGTGACGAACGAGGGTAACGGCGACCTCACACAGACCCTGCCCCGTGTTCACATTGTGCTGACGAGCCTGGAAAAGATGGTGCCGACACTTGAGGATGTATCGACCATCCTGCGCGTGCTCGCCCGCTCCGCCACAGGCCAGGAGTTTTCAACCTATACGACGCTTTCCACCGGCCCCCGCCGGGAGGATGATCCGGACGGGCCTGAGGAGTATCACGTCGTGGTGCTCGACAACGGCCGCTCGGCAATGATCGGTTCCGAGTTCCAGGACATGCTGCGATGCATACGCTGCGGTGCCTGTATCAACCACTGCCCGGTTTATCACGCCATCGGCGGGCACAGCTATGGCTGGGTCTATCCAGGTCCGATGGGCTCGGTGCTCACGCCGACCCTGGTGGGCATCGACAAAGCCGGACACCTGCCCAATGCTTCAACATTCTGCGGGCGTTGCGAAGCGGTTTGCCCGATGCGGATTCCGCTGCCGAAGATGATGCGGCACTGGCGTGAGCGCGAGTTTGAGCGCCACCTGACACCCAAACTGTCACGAACGGCCTTGGGGTTTTGGGCATTTCTCGCCAAGCGCCCGGCACTCTATCACCTTAGCAACAGTGTTCTGGTGCGCCTTCTGCGGGTCCTGGCTTTTGGCCGCGGCGCGATCGGCAGCCTCCCCCTGGCATCGGGCTGGACGCGTCATCGTGATTTGCCGGCGCCTGAACGAAACACGTTTCAGGAGCTGTGGAGGAGTGGCGGCTATGAATGATGTCCGCAACAAGTCCATCGCCGCGCGCAGCGAAATATTCTCCGACCTAAAGCGCAACCTTGATATCGGTGACGAGAAAGCGCGAGAGAAACGGGTGCGCGAGCGCTTGAGCAATCCGCCCAGGAACCTCATTCCAGAGCGTGCAAACATTCCTCATAGCGAGCAAATCGCCCTGTTCCGCGAACAGATAGAGGCGGTCTCCGCAACGGTTGAGCAGGTGGCTGCTGCTGCAGACGTGCCGGCAGCACTTGCATCTTTTCTGCGCGACAACAATCTGCCCTCACGCCTCAGGCTTGGTTCGGATGAAGCCCTCAATGCGCTTCCCTGGAACAAAACCCCCAACGTCGATGTGCAAACGGGCCGGGCAGTGCCTGAAGATGCCGTATCGCTGTCGCGTGCATTCAAGGCTGTTGCAGAAACCGGCACACTTATTCTGCTCTCCGGCGCCGACAATCCAACCACTCTGAATTTTCTGCCCGATACCCATATTGTCGTCGTCAGCGCAAAGGACGTGGTCGGAACTTATGAGGAGGCCTGGACGCACCTGCGCGAAACACAGGGAAAAGGCTCCATGCCGCGTGCTCTCAATATGATATCCGGGCCCTCGCGTACGGCGGATGTGGAGCAAACCATTCAACTTGGCGCCCATGGCCCAAGGCAGCAGCACATCATCATCGTCGATGACCTGTAATCTGATCGCTTAATGGCACATCAAAACCGGGTTACACCCTTTGGAGACATCATCGCTGATCCGGCGCGCGGCACCTGGATGGGCAATCGTGGCGGCCGGCTGCACACAGAACATCGAGAACTTGGCACCAGTCGCTGGAAGTCAAAAGCCTGGATTATCTGCAAATTGTGCTTCAAAGGCCGCCAGCGCACGGTCATGTCGCCGGGCACCTATACGGAACTGTTCTTTCTTGATGAAGCAACGGCGCTCGCCGCTGGACACAGACCCTGCTTTGAATGTCGACGCCGGGATGCGGATCGTTTCATCAATTTGTGGCGAGGACTGAACCCGGCACTTGTGGACGTGCGTGCCGGCGATCTCGACAGTCTGTTGCACCGCGAACGGCTGGGATTAAAGCACACAAAGCGCGTGATTGAGCTCAAGCTTGGCGATGTGCCGGACGGCGCCATGGTGATGCTTGACGACGAAGCCTGGCTGAAACTCGGCGAAGTGTTGCTCGCCTGGTCACCATCGGGCTATACAACTTCGCAAGTTTGCCCGGTAGAAAGAACGGCTGCCATTTTGACACCTGCAACCACGTTGTCGATACTCACCGCCGGGTACAAACCCAGTCTTCATGACAGTGCCCGGGAGTTTGCATTGTCACGCCCACTGCCGCTCACACGCCTGGACACAGACATCTAACCTGCTTTTACTTTGAGGAGACTGCTCGCATGAAGTTGTTGCGTTTCGGCCCAACGGGCCAAGAAAAACCCGGTCTCGTCGATGCCGACGGTGGCATCCGCGATCTGTCCGGCGAAATTGACGATGTGAATGGTGCAGCACTCGACCCGCAAGTGCTGGCACGCCTGAAACGGATCGACCCGGCAAGCCTGCCGCTGGTGGACGGCAATAGCCGCATGGGCCCGTGTGTGGGCAGTGTCGGAAAATTTCTCGCGATCGGTCTGAATTATCATGACCACGCCAAGGAAGCGGGCATGGATTCGCCACCGGAACCCATCCTCTTCACCAAGCACACCAACTGCATCACCGGGCCGAACGACAATGTCATTCTTCCCCGTGGCTCCGAGAAGTCAGATTGGGAGGTGGAGCTTGGTATCGTCATCGGCAAACACACCAAGTACATCGACGAGAAAGACGCGCTTGATCATGTGGCCGGTTACTGCGTGGTGAATGATGTGTCTGAGCGCGCTTACCAGATTGAGCGTGCCGGTCAGTGGGTGAAGGGCAAATCCTGCGACACCTTCGGGCCGATCGGTCCGTGGCTGGTGACGAGCGATGAAGTGCCGGACCCGCAGGCGCTGGGTCTCTGGCTCGATCTCAACGGTGAACGCCAGCAGACCGGCAACACCTCAACGATGATCTTTTCCTGTGCCCACATCGTTGCCTATCTCAGTCAGTTCCTGAGCCTGCAGCCAGGCGATATCATATGTACCGGAACGCCTCCGGGAGTCGGCATGGGGCAGAAGCCCCAACGGTTTCTCAAGGGCGGAGATGTTATGCGCCTTGGAATTGACGGCCTTGGCGAGCAACACCAGACGGTCATGTCTGACGGCTGAGTGCGGACATTAAAAAGGCGGCGGGATAATCCCGCCGCCTGCAATAATTCGCAGATATGTTATTGCTTACGAGTAGATCTGCTCGACAAAGAGTGTGTAGAGACGCACACCTTCCTCATCAGCTTCACCCAGTTCCAGCCGGCCACGTACCGCTGAACCATTCTGGGCGAGGTGATAGTTCAGTTCTTCGATTGAACTATCGTCGATGAGCTCCTGGTCAAACTCGATTGCGCCTATCTGGATCTGATGTCCATTGGCATCACGCAGGGTCAGACCGGCACATTCTTCAGTTTCACAATCCGCCTTGTCTGCAATCTCGAAGATCAGGCTGTCAGAAGTTTCCTGAATGCGACCGGCACTATGGCTGTTGCCATGATTGCCGTTGGAAGCGTGCTGTTCCGTATCGTCTTCGCTGTCATCATCGGCTTCGCTGTTCTGGTTCTCAAGCGGGCAACCGCCGTTTGAGCCACTGTGATTGTAGCTGCCATACTGGCCGCCGCTCTGGCCGTTGAACTGACCGCCGTAACCGCGCTGATTGCCGTATCCGCCCTGGCCGCCATAACCGCCCTGGCCGTTGAAGCTGCCCTGACGATTGGAATTGCCCTGGCCGTTGAATGCGTACTGGCCGTTGCCCTGACCATTATAGCGGCCGTGGTTGTCATTGCTGTGCTGATCATCCTGGGCATCGCTGTCGCTTTCGCTCTGCTCTGACTGGTCATCACTTTCACTGCTGTCATAGCTGGCGGCGGAAGGGCGTGCCTGATTAGAACCGTCGTAGCCGCCGGGCTTGTTTCCACGCTCAACCTGGAGAGTTTCATCAAACACATCGGCAGCACCACTGTCGCCGTTGGCACTGGCGCCAAAGCTGCTTGCCGGGCCGTTACTGCCATGATCCTGATAATTGATCGGTTCGTTTCCAAAGTGGCTCGCCGGGCCACTGTGGCCTGTGCTCTGCGTGGGGACAAAGTCATCACCAAAATAACTGGCGGGAAAGTTGCCGGTATCATTCTGCCGGGGGCTCGTTTCGGTACCATAGCGACTGCCTGCGGCGGCAACCTGCAGAATGCTCTCTGAGGCACCCGAAAGTGCATCGTTAGGCGCACTGGAACCGAGGGGCGTTGCGGCATTTGCCGAGGTGGCAGCGACAAGCATGGTCGCGCCGAAACCCGCGGCAACAATTTTGCTGATTTTGGTCATGGCTTCATCCTGATGTTGGTTCAAGAGTTCCGGATTAATGGATACCCGGTTCCCGTCTTGACCAAATATGGACGTGCTAAAATTCATC
>JAJFHB010000137.1 GCA_021775795.1 Hyphomicrobiales bacterium
ACTGCAGCTATGGGATTGCCTCACAATACGTGCACATTTTCGACGGCAGTGATCTGGTGATCAGCGGCGCCGATGACGATGGCGATCCCAGAGCCGTGGAACTGTTGGATCATCCCTTCTTCATGGGCACGGCATTTCAGCCCGAACGCTCTGCTCTCTCCGGACACTCACACCCGCTGATCGCAACCTTTGTCCGGGCATGCGCCGGAGAGGTTAGGTCGTACGCCGCAGCCGAATGATGCGGTCGCGGCCCTGTTCGGCAACATACAGCCAACCATCATCTCCAAAGACCAATCCTTGAGGATTGCTGATACCCTCGAGAATGCTTTCAAGCTCGCCACCGGCAAAGCGCATGAGGCGGCCGTCTGCGCGGTCTTCGGTGATCCACAAGGCGCCAT
The DNA here is from genome assembly GCA_021775795.1 of Hyphomicrobiales bacterium. Lineage (GTDB taxonomy): Bacteria > Pseudomonadota > Alphaproteobacteria > Rhizobiales > JAJFHB01 > JAJFHB01. The sequence continues at coordinate 399 of JAJFHB010000137.1, forward strand.
CGTCTGCAAATGATATCTGATCGGGATGTTGCAAACCGTCGACAACTGTCCGGGAATGCTCACCGGTCAGGGTCAGGACCCTGCCTGCGCCGCTCTCAGCCAGATAAATGTTTTCACCGCCGCCAATGAACAGCCCTTCAGGCTTGTCCAGATCACGGGCAATGGTTGAAACCTGTCCGTTGAGAGTGACCATGACCACCCGGCCCTCACCTTCAAGGTCTTCCGTAATGACCAGTCGGCCATCCGAAAGCATGCCAATACCTTCCGGCTTTTGGAGGGTGGTTATGAGGATTGAACTTTGGTCCTCAAGATTGACGCTCATGACGCGACCGTCTTCAACTTCTTCAGTCAGAAACAGGAATCCTGACACGAGGATAAGACCATCAGGCCGATACAAATCGCCAAGAATGACGGTGCGCTCGTCGTTTCGGATGTGAATGATCTGACCTTCGCCATCGGGAAGCTCAAGGCTTGCGTATAAAGACCCGTCCGGCGCCAGGGCCAGATTGTCAACACTTGGAAGGTCAGTGGCAAACACTTCATACTCCCATTGCGCTGCAATTTCGGGCGTACTTGCCTTGCCCGGGATCAAAAAACCCGCAGCAGCAGCAACAACAAACGCGCTGTAAAGTGAAAAATGCCTGAGCGTCATCATGGGATGCTCTCCATTGTACCAAACCGGTAATCTTTGGTTGAATGGAGCAAGTCCCATGCCGGATGGACCCAGCGCGGAGCGCGGGCTGTTACTTCAGTTCAAAAACGACCTCAAAATCCGTCGGATCAAGCGCTATGTCGGCAAGCGTGTGGGCATCGAGGACAGCCATGAAGCCGTTCAGGGCCTGATCCAGAACACCAGACAGTTTGCAGCAACCGGTGATGACGCACGGACTGTTTTCTGCAAAGCATTCTACGATGGCGAAATCCGGTTCTGTGGCGCGCACAACCTCACCAAGGCTTATGTTCTCTGGGAGCTTCGCCAGTCTCAGCCCGCCTGAGCGCCCTCTGACCGCGTGCAGATAACCGCCCCTGGCCAGGGCATTCACTATTTTCATCAGGTGTGCTTTGGATATTTGATAGGCTCCGGCAACCTCCTCAATTGTAACAAGGCGATCTCCGGCTCCCTGCACGTACATCAAGACCCGAAGCCCGTAATCTGTGAATTTGGTCAGCTGCATAGACAGGCTGCCTGAGAGTAGCGGTTGAATAGATTCATTCTTGACATATCTTTTCGCTCAACACAAATATAAGATGTATTATAAATACATCTTATAAATGAGAAATGCAAAATGCCAACGTCCCTCAATGTTACCAGTCATGCGGCCAGCAAACAGCCTGCACACGCTTCGCTTACGACCCAGCAAGTCTCTGATCTGGTTGAGACATTTTACGGTCATGTGCGGGCGAACGAGAGGCTCGCCCCCCTGTTCGACAACCAGATGCAAAGGGACTGGGAGACGCATCTGGAAATGATGAAAATGTTCTGGCGTTCAGTGTTGCTCAAGAGCGCTGAATACCATGGGAAGCCGGTTCCAGCTCATGCCAGGCTGCAAGGTGTTGAAACAAGCGACTTTAAACTCTGGCTGGGATTGTTTCGCGAGACGGTCGAAGAAGTTTTCGAGCCGGAAGCCAGATCGGCAGTCATCAGTGCGGCGGAGCGAATTGCCACGAGCCTGTGGCTCGCCATGCATGGCAATGCGTTGTCCACACCGCCTGATTGGTCGCAGCAATAGATGGAAAGCTTCACTCAACGGAAGAATCGACACGTAAACACGAGCCATGTCGTCCGTCTGTACCGGCACCGAGCGCTGGATTTGCTCACTCAAAAGCAGCCAGTTCGCATCCATTGATGGTGATACGGTGCATGAGGCGGCGGTAACCCTGGTAGTCATTGATCGCCTTGTGCATGACGGCGCGATTGTCCCACATGGTCAAAGTGCCCGGCGCCCAATTCACTCTGCAGGTGTATTCCGACAAGGTTGCATGCGCTTCAATCTGCCGAAGCAGCGGCTGACTTTCTTCATCCGTCCAGCCCTCAAAGCCGAGCGTGAAATCCGCATTAACATAAAGCGCGGGACGGCCGGTTTCAGGATGGGCAATGACCACCGGATGCACCGCATCCTGTTTTGCCGCCGCTTCGTTACCCAGCCGGCCATCCTTATGCGCTTCGGTGCCTGTTTGTGTGGCGCCGAAGGCATGACGGCTTGAATGACGCGCCTTTAGACTGCGCAGCGTCGCCTTCATGCCGTCACTGAGAGATTCATAGGCAGCGGTCATTGAACAGAACAAGGTGTCTCCACCTGCAGGTGGCGTCTCGATCGCATAAAGAATGGAACCAAGTGCGGGAGCCTGGTCATAGGAATGGTCCGTGTGCCAGTCACCACCGACATTCAGTTTCTGGTCGGCTTCCTTGAGGACTGTTGCGATTTCAGGATGGGTGTCGGTTGGTTTGAAGAAACGATTGATGTTGATGTCGCCCCAACGCCTGGCAAAGGCGACGTGATCGTCACCGGAGAGTTCCTGGTCGCGGATAACAATGACCGAACGATCGTGAAAGGTATCGCGGATAGCAGCAAACTCTGCATTACCCATGGCCCGCACATCAATGCCGGTAATTTCCGCACCCAGCGCTCCTGACAGTGGCCTGATGTTCATCATCGCTCTCCCTCAATGTCACTGAGGCAAGCCTAGATCATTTCGTGTTCTCAAGAAACAGATTGAATGTGAGGCAACCCGTACCTCACCCCTTCGGCAGCACCGCGCCGATGGCGTGGACAAGCTCTGATGCCGCTTCGCGCTGTTCGCCTGAAGGGTCAACCGACAAAGAGCAGGCCAACACCGCCTGGCTCTTCAAAATCAATCCATCATCAAGTACGCGCAGATGATTGGCGCGCAGGGTTTCACCGCTGGAGGTGATGTCAACGATGGCTTCGGCTGTTCCTGCTGCGGGCGCTGCCTCTGTTGCGCCCAGGCTTTCGACGACGCGATATCCCCGCACACCCTTTTCAGCGAAAAAGCGGCGCGTGACATTGCCGTATTTTGTGGCGACGCGCAGGCGGCGGCCATGGTTGGCATAGAAAGCAACAGAGACCTCATCGAGATCAGTCATGTTGTGTACGTCGAGCCAGCAGTCAGGAACCGCGACGACAATATTTGCTTCGCCAAACCCCAATCGACGCACGATCTCGATGCGTTCATCTTCTGTGCGGGTGTTCTCGGAGAT
>JAJFHB010000138.1 GCA_021775795.1 Hyphomicrobiales bacterium
GCGGACAGCCGCGAGGTCAGCGAGGGTTTTCTTTTTGCGGCAATGCCGGGAACGCAGACGGATGGTGCGAAGTTTGTTGCCGCAGCCATCGCGAATGGTGCTGCAGCAATTCTTGGTCCTGAAAGTGCTCTGGAAAGCGTAAACGGTGCTGCCACCTGCATCGTTGCAGAGAATCCGCGCCGCGCATTTGCCCTGGCTGCAGCGAGATTTTATGGAATTCAACCGGAAATTTCTGTTGGCGTAACGGGAACGAACGGCAAGACATCCGTTGCGTCATTCCTGCGGCAGATCTGGCAGGTTCTGGGACACGGTGCGGCCAGCATCGGCACCGTCGGCGTGATGATGCCGGAAGAAACGATCGAACTTGCTCACACAACGCCCGATCCGGTAGTCCTCCACAAGATCCTTCGAGATCTGGTCGAAAAGCGGGTTGAGCACGTCGCGATCGAAGTTTCGAGCCACGGACTTGTGCAATGCCGCACGGACGGCGTTCGCTTTTCAGCAGCGGCGTTCACGAACATCACCCGAGACCATCTTGACTACCATGCAACGTTTGAGGAATATTTCGCCGCAAAGATGCGCCTGTTTTCCGAACTGCTTGCTCCCGGTGCCGGGGCCGTGATCAATGCGGACTGTCCGGAAGCGGGCGAGGTGATCGCGATTTGCCGGGCACGTGAACTCAACGTTTGCTCTGTGGGAGAAAACGGCCAGTCTCTGCGCCTGGTGAAACATGAGCGGCATGGTATGGGCTATGCCATCAGCGTCGAATGCGATGACCGCATGCACGAAATTCTCCTGCCGCTGGTCGGAGAGTTTCAAATCTCCAATGCCCTGGTTGCGGCTGGTCTGGCAATTTCCACCGGTGCACCGGTGGATTATGCCCTGCGTGCGCTGGAGCGGCTCCGCGGCGCCAAGGGTCGCATGGATATGGTGGATATGACGGACACAGGTGCCCCGGTGTTTGTGGATTTCGCCCATACGCCAGACGCGCTCGCAAACGCTTTGTCGGCGCTTCGGCCCTATGCCTCCAAACGGCTCGTCGTAGTATTCGGTTGCGGTGGCGACAGAGACCGAGGCAAGCGACCTCAGATGGGAGAAGTTGCAACCAGACTTTCTGATCTGGCCATTGTTACAGACGATAATCCACGCACCGAAGATGCGGCCTCGATCAGAAGTGATATTCTGACGGCGTGCCCCGATGCCCTTGAAATCGGCGATCGCGCAAGCGCGATAGCGGAAGGCATAAAGCTTTTGCAAGAAGGTGATGTTTTGGTGATCGCCGGTAAGGGGCATGAAAGCGGGCAGGAAATAGACGGTGTGAAGCACCCGTTCAGTGATCATGATGTGGCGCGGTCTGTACTGCGGGAGGCTTGTAATGCCTGACGCCCCCTTGTGGACTGCTGATGAATTCCTTGCAGCCGTGAGTGGCGATCTGACCGGAAGCTTCACGGCTGATGCGAACGGCGTTTCCATTGACAGCCGCTCGCTGGAACCGGGCGACATCTTTTTTGCAATTTTGGGTGATCGCCTCGATGGTCATCACTATGTCCGGACGGCACTTGAAGCGGGTGCATCGATTGCCGTTGTTTCTCGGGTTGACGATGACATGCTTGCCGCCGGGCCGGTGCTGGTTGTCGATGACACACTGAAGGCAATGGAACAACTGGCCCATGCCGCCCGCGCGCGCTTCAAAGGCCAGGCAGTTGCTGTTACCGGCAGCGTCGGCAAGACGAGTTCGAAAGAAGCCCTGAAACATTGTCTTTCGCGTCAGGGCAAGACGCATGCTGCGACCGCCTCTTTCAATAACCACTGGGGCGTGCCGCTCACCCTGTCACGCTTGCCGCGCGATGCGGTCTATGGGGTATTCGAAGTGGGGATGAACCACCCTGGTGAAATCACCCCGCTGACAAAAATGATTATCCCGCATGTGGCCATCATCACCACGATTGAAGCCGTACACATTGGGGCATTTTCGAGTGTTGAAGAGATCGCAGATGCCAAGGCAGAAATATTCGCGGGCGTAGCTCCAGGTGGTGTCGCGATACTGAACGCCGATAATCCGCACTTTAGCCGCCTCAAGGCAGCAGCGGAGAGTTCAGGGATTGGCCAGATTGTGAGTTTTGGAACACAGGAGGCGTGCAATTCCAGGCTTCTCGATATTGCCCTGCATAACGAGTGTTCCTGTATCACCGCAAATATCTGTGGCCATGAACTGACTTACAGACTTGGAATGCCCGGCCGCCACATGGCCATTAACAGTCTGGCGGTCCTTGCCGCCATTGAGCTCTTGGGGGCAGACCTTGCTATGGCCGCTCTCGCACTGGCCGAAATGAGCCCTGCGAAAGGCCGGGGCGCACGGCTTGAACTTTCGATGAGCAACGGCACTGCGACGTTGATTGATGAAAGCTATAACGCCAATCCTGCCTCCATGCGGGCAGCACTTGCCCTGTTGGGATTATCGTCACCGGGGCGAGGTGGCAGGCGTATTGCCGTCATGGGCGACATGCTTGAGCTTGGTCCGACGTCGATCGATTTGCATGCGAAACTGGCTGACGATGTGGCCTTGGCGCAAACGGATCTGGTTTTTGCCTGTGGCGACCATATGAAAGCGCTCTGGGACTGCCTTCCTTTGGAGCGGCAGGGCGCTTATGCTGTGTCTTCCGATAAACTTGAAGCGGGACTGCTTGCTGCGGTCAGGAGCGGTGATGTGATTATGGTGAAGGGATCTCTTGGCTCGCGCATGGGTCCTCTGGTTGAGGCTCTGTGCAAGCGTTATCCTGAAGCCGAAGGGGAGGCCAGCCCATCAATTTAACGGCTGCACCTTGTGTATTATTCGTTTGCCGTGCTGTTGCGTATCACCGCGATTCATTTGATACAGAGCGATAACAAGTGGCGGTGTGAAATTTTTCACTGATGCTACCTCTATCAAGGCCCATTTAGTCTTATGCTGCACCATTTTCTGGTAGACCTGAGCGATCAGGTTTCAATTTTCAACGTATTTCGTTATCTGACATTCCGCACGGGCGGCGCCATCATGACCGCGCTGCTGTTCGTCTTTCTGTTCGGCCCGGCGCTGATCAATGCCTTGCGCGTACGGCAAGGCAAGGGGCAACCGATCAGAGACGACGGGCCCGAGCGGCACATCCTTGAAAAACAGGGTACGCCGACGATGGGCGGCCTAATGATCCTCAGCGGCATAACGGTTGCGACGGTTCTCTGGGCGGATTTGTCGAACCCGTATGTCTGGATCGTTCTTCTTGTCACGATTGGCTTTGGATTGGTGGGTCTTTACGACGACTATCTCAAGGTCTCGCGTGCTTCCACTGGTGGTTTCTCGGGCAAGGTGAAATTTTCCATCGAGTGCCTCATGGCGGTTGCTGCGTGTTATGCGCTGTCATCGATTGGCACCGATAGTTTTTCGACCTCTCTGGTGTTGCCGTTCTTCAAGACAGCTGTTTATGACCTGGGATGGTTTTTCCTGGTTTTCGGGGCGTTCGTCATTGTTGGTGCGGGAAACTCGGTAAACCTCACTGACGGCCTTGATGGCCTTGCCATCGTGCCGGTCATGATCGCCGGTGCAAGCTTCGGCCTGATCGCCTATCTGGCGGGTAACGCTGTGTTCTCCGAGTATCTTCAGATTCATTTTGTCAAAGGCTCTGGCGAACTGGCGGTTCTTTGCGGCGCTTTGCTGGGAGCGGGCCTTGGCTTCCTCTGGTTCAACGCACCACCGGCCATGATCTTTATGGGCGATACCGGCTCCTTGTCCCTTGGCGGCGCCCTGGGTGCCATTGCCGTTGCAACCAAGCATGAGTTTGTGCTCGCCATCATCGGCGGGTTGTTCGTGCTGGAGGCCGTGTCTGTCATTGTTCAGGTGGCATCTTTCAAACTGACCGGAAAACGAATATTCCGAATGGCCCCACTGCATCATCATTTTGAACAAAAGGGCTGGGCGGAAGCCACCATCGTCGTGCGCTTCTGGATTATCGCCGTTGTCCTCGCTCTTGTCGGTCTTGCGACGTTGAAACTGAGATAAAAACATGATCCCGGTAAGGTCCTTCGCCGGGCGTACGGTGGCCGTATTTGGCCTCGGCCGCAGCGGGCTGGCATCCATTGACGCGCTCATTGCGGGAGGTGCGAGGGTCATCGCCTGGGATGATTCAGAAGCGCCCAGAGAGACTGCGCTTGCCCGGGGAGTGGACCTGCAGGACTTGCGCTCGGTAGATTTTTCAGCGGTTGACGCGTTGCTTCTGTCTCCCGGCGTGCCGCTGACGCACCCTGAGCCACACTGGACTGTTCGGCGCGCTCTCGAACACGATGTACCGATCATTGGTGACACGGAGTTGTTGGTGCGCGAGCTTAAGGGCCGCGCCACGCTTGTTGCCATCACAGGAACCAATGGCAAGTCCACAACGACAATGCTCATCGGCCATCTGCTTGAGGCCTGCGGGTTTGATGTGCGGTTGGGCGGCAACATTGGAACGCCTGTTTTGACGCTTGATATTCCAATTGAATCAAGTGTTTACGTGGTTGAATTCTCGTCTTACCAGATCGACCTTACACCCTCGCTGGCACCAGAAGTTGCGTTGTTGCTGAACATCGCCCCGGATCATCTGGATCGCCATGGCACCCTGGAAAATTATGCCGCCGTGAAAGCCCGCATCTTCTCGCAACAGGGGTCTGCAGATACAGCAGTTGTGGGCGATGACGATGATCTCAGTCGCGCCATCGCGTCGGGACTTGGTCGCTGTTGCAGGATTTCAGGTGATCACAAAGTGGATGAGGGCATGTTCGTCGAGGACCATAAGGTGTTCATCGCGGACACATCAGGCACGCGGCAGATCGCTGACCTGAACGGTATCCCAACTTTGCGTGGCAAGCATAATGGTCAGAACGCAGCGGCTGCGATTGCTGCTGTTCTCAGTCTGGGTGTGCGCGAAAAGCAGTTACAGGACGCGCTTTCTTCGTTCGGTGGGCTAGCACACCGAATGGAAGAAGTCGGGCGCGTGGGGGAAGTCCTGTTTGTCAACGACAGCAAAGCCACCAATTCAGATGCTGCGGCATGTGCTCTTTCGTCGTTTGAGCACATTTTCTGGATCGCTGGAGGGCAAGCAAAGTCGGGAGGTATCCAAAATCTTAAGGAGTTTTTTCCAAAGATTGAGAAAGCTTACTTGATCGGCGATGCAGCCGGGCAATTTGCGGACACGCTTGAGGGTGACGCTGTGGTTGAACAATGCGGAACTCTGGAGCGTGCGGTTGCGGCTGCAGCGCACGATGCAGAGGCGTACGATGGGGAAGCGGTGGTGTTGCTTTCTCCTGCCTGCGCTTCGTTTGATCAATTCGCGAATTTTGAAATTCGCGGGGAGGCCTTTCGGCAAGCGGTACATGCCGTGCCGGGAGTTGAAAAGTCATAAGGGGAATGGGACTGTGAGCATCATCGGACGCACAGACCGGGGCCTACTAGCGGACTGGTGGTGGACAGTCGACCGCTGGATGCTGGCTGCGTCGCTGTTCCTCATGATCTATGGCGTGTTGTTGTGCCTGGCGGCAAGCCCGCCCGTGGCCGAACGCCTCAATCTTGGCGAGTATCACTTCTTCATTCGGCAGATGATCTATCTGGTGCCGGCCGTTTTCGTTCTGGTGGGGGCATCATTTCTGACGCCGCGACAACTGCGCCGGGTCTGTCTTGGCATCGGCGCTGTGGGATTTTCGCTTTTGATTCTGACACTTTTTATCGGTCCTGAAGTGAAAGGCGCGACGCGCTGGATCAATCTTGGGCCCTTTTCGATACAGCCTTCCGAATTCCTGAAGCCCGCGTTTGTGGTGCTGTCAGCCTGGCTGTTCGCGGAAAGCATTCAACGACCGGAAATGCCCGGTCGTGTCCTGGCGACGCTCCTCTTTCTGTTCTTCGTGACCCTGCTTGTTATGCAGCCCGACTACGGTCAAACGGTTTTGGTTACCGCCGTTTGGGGCCTGATGCTGTTG
>JAJFHB010000139.1 GCA_021775795.1 Hyphomicrobiales bacterium
CTATGCCTGTGCGGTTGCCGAACCGGAAAATATGAGTATCGACCGCAATGGTCGGCTCACCGAAGGCCATGTTGAGCACGACATTTGCGGTCTTGCGGCCAACTCCAGCCAGGGTTTCCAGCTCTTCGCGCGTGCGGGGAACGTCGCCACCGAAGTGCTCGATTATCTGCTCAGACAACCGGATCACGTTCTTCGCCTTATTGCGGTAAAGGCCGATCGTTTTGATCATATCCCGCACCTTTGCCTCCCCTAGCGCCAGCATTTTCTCCGGCGTATCTGCAAGCTCAAACAGCGGGCCCGTGGCTTTGTTGACGCCGACATCTGTTGCCTGCGCTGACAGTGCAACCGCAACGACCAGAGTGTAGGGGTTCAGATAGTGCAGCTCTCCCTGCGGTTCCGCCGTTGTTTCGCTGAAATACTCAAATATGGCTCTGATCTTCTTTTTGTTCATGCGGGGGCATTCCTTGCAGCGATATTTGTCAGTCCGGAAAATTCTATGGCATATTGGCCGCAAATGCGCCTGCATACCAAAGTCAAGCGGAGGGGCATGTGGACAAGCAAGATCATCACGATGCTGTGCCATCATTTTCGGCGCGGCTGACGCCGCATCGCAGCCTCGGGCCGAAAGGCTTCCTCATATTGATGTGCGCTGTAGGCGGCTTTAGCTTTGCTGCGGGTTTGGCCTTTTGGCTCATGGGAGCCTGGCCGGTCTTTTTCTTCTTCGGCCTGGACGTGTTGCTCGTCTACTGGGCTTTCCGCGCCAACTATGCAGCAGCCGGCGCCTGGGAACAGGTGGAGCTGGCTGGCGATCGACTGACAATAGAACGTCAACTGCCCGGGCGTGACCGCAAGTCCTGGGAGTTTCATCCTTATTGGGTGAAAGTGGAGCTTGCAGAAAACAACCTTGCTGAGAATGATGAGCTGCCTGATATGTGCGGCCCGTTGCTTTTGAGATCTCACGGGCGTTCGGTGGAACTCGCCTCGTTTCTGTCTCCCTCCGAGCGCCGCAATTTTGCCGATGCCCTGCGCACAGCACTTGCCTCGCATCAAATCCAGGACGGTTAAGCGTCGCAAGAATCGGGTGGTTTGCCGGGCGCGCAAATGTCATTTCCATTGTCATGACCTTAGACGATGGAGCAAGTTCGATGCTGACCGATGTAATGACCGAAACAAACGGAATTGAAGCCATGAACGCACTGCGCGATCTTCCAGCCTCACCGGAAGACTACGCCTATGTTCGCAAAACGATTGAGTTTTTGACCGAGAACTGGCGCGATCAACCCACCCTTGAAGCCATAGCCGACCATGCAGGTCTGAGCCCAACCCATTTCCATAAGCTGTTCTCACGCTGGGCCGGGATCAGCCCGAAACAGTTCATTCAGGCTCTCACCCTGGACCATGCGAAGGCATTGTTGCGGCAATCAGCCAGCGTCCTGGATACAACCTATGAAGTCGGCCTTTCAGGGCCGGGACGATTGCATGACCTCTTTGTAACCCATGAGGCGATGACGCCGGGTGTTTACAAGGCCAAGGGTGAAGGCGTCGACATTGCCTATGGTTTTCATTCCTCACCGTTCGGCGAGGCGCTGCTGATGACCACCGAACATGGCCTCGCCGGCCTTGCCTTTGCAGACCAGGGCAACGAGACAGCAGCCCTTGAAGACATGATGGCGCGCTGGCCGCGGGCGAATTATCACAATGACGTTGCGGCAACCAGCGCCATGGCCACGCGCATATTTGACAGTGACAGCTGGCATCCAGATACGCCTCTGCGTGTGGTTTTTATCGGTACGGACTTTGAGATCAGGGTCTGGGAAACGCTTCTGAGAATTCCGCTGGGCCTTGCCACCACCTATTCGGATATTGCCCGTCATCTCGGCAAACCGAAAGCGGCGCGAGCGGTTGGCGGGGCGGTCGGGCGCAACCCAATCTCATTTGTTGTTCCCTGCCACCGGGTCATTGGCAAAGCTGGCGGCCTGCGGGGCTATCACTGGGGTGTTACGCGCAAACAAGCGATACTCGGATGGGAAGCGGGTATGTCTGCGGCTGCATAGGGCGGCACACAGTGGCAAATTTCAAACCTGCGTCCCGGCGATGAGGCCTTCGTAAACGGCCTCTTCGGCGGTGCGCGGGGAGAGGCTGTCGCCAATAACACGGGTTTCAAGGCCCGGCGCGCTCAACGCGTTTTCCAGGTCTGTGTTTGCATCGTGACCAAGCGCCGTGACGACGGTGTCCACATTTTCCAGCACCATCGCTTCGCGTGTAACGGCATGGCTGAAATAGGCCGTATCCGCATCGGCCCCGAAGAACCGCGCGTAGGGAACAATCTCGACCCCGAGGCTGTGAAGCGTTCCGGCCCACTGGTCGCGCAGGTAAATCTGCAGGGCAGCCCCTGGTGCGGGTTCCTCCGTTGCCAGTCTCACCTGGCATCCCGCGCGTGCAAGTTTCTCCGCAACACCCATGCTGATCCAGTCGCCGCGCCAGTCAGCGATCACAACGCGTGTTCCGACATTCGATTCATCTGCAAGCACAGAGCAGGCGTCGACGATGTGCGCTTCTTCAACGGTGTCGTTTGCGGGCAGATAGGGCTTTGCGCCTGTCGCGATGATGACGACATCAGGGGCCAGCTCAGCAACCAGCGCAGCCGTCACTTCCCTGGAAGTTTCGACGCGCGCCCCACTGTGCAGCAATTCGCGCTCAAGATTGGTGATGAGGCCGCCAAACTCTGCCCGTCCCGGAATCGATTGTGCAAGGCGAACCTGCCCCCCAAGGTGGCGGGTTGCCTCGAACAGTTGAACATCGTGACCACGTGCAGCCGCTACCGCGGCTGCTTTCATACCCGCCGGGCCGCCTCCAGCGATGAGTATCTTCCGGCGTTTCACGGCCGGCAAAATGGTGCCGAAGCGCTCTTCCCGTCCGGTTTCTGGGTGCTGTATGCAGGAGATCGGCGTGCCGCTGTGGAAATGGCCTATGCACGCCTGATTACAGGCAATGCAGGCGCGCACATCGTCCAGCCGTCCCTCACGTGCCTTGTTCGCCATATCCGGATCAGCAATCATGGCGCGGGTCATGCCACACATGTCCGCCTCGCCCTGCGCCAGGACCTGTTCAGCAATTTGCGGCTGATTGATGCGGCCGGCAAGAAACACAGGCTTGGTGACCACGGATCTGAAGCGGGCTGAATCCGATGCAAGATATGCCGGTTTGATGGGCATCGGCGGCACAACATGTACAGAACCCGCCCGGCCGGCCATGGAACCGGCAATCATGTTGTAGTAATCGAGGACGGGCACTTTTTCGAGAACGCTTGCGACAGCTAACGCGTCGTCAAGTTGCAGGCCACCTTCTTCCATTTCATCGATGGCCAGCCTGACACCAATGATCATGTCCTCGCCGACGGCGCCACGAATACACTCCAGTACACGAACCAGAAACCGGCAACGGTTTTCCAGCGTGCCGCCATACTCATCGTCACGCAGGTTGCTGGTGGGATTGAGAAACTGCGCGGGAAGAACAGCAAAGGCCGAGGATACCTCGACACCGTCAAGGCCAGCCTCCTGGAAGCGAGTCGCAGCAGTGCCATATGACTGGATGATTTCTTCAATCAGGTCGACGGGAAGGGCGCGCGGCACGTTCCTGAAGCGATGGTCCCGGACGTTGGATGCGGAGTAACTGGCGAGTTTGACACCATCTACAACCCGTCCACTGGTGCGGCCGGGATGAGAGAGCTGGCCAAAGATGTGCGCGCCATGCAGGTGCACCTTTTCTGCCAGCGTTCGAAAGGCTGCGATGCAGTCATCGGTGGAAGCATCAAGGACGGGCCCGTCGCTGAAGGCGGTGTGATGCATGCGGGCGGCTTCAGTGACGATCAATCCCGCGCCGCCTTTGGCCCGCGCTTCGTGGTAGTGCACCATCCGCTCGCTCGGCTTGCCGTCCACCGCCATGTTGGTCTGGTGGCCGGTCGAAAAGATCCGGTTCCGCAGGGTAAGGGAACGAATGGTCAGAGGCGTGAAAAGATGCTGGAGCATTTTAGCCT
>JAJFHB010000140.1 GCA_021775795.1 Hyphomicrobiales bacterium
CAGGTCGCCATTTTCGGGGTCTTCATTGTCAGCAGTGCGTTCATCGGATTGTGAATTTTCATCCTCAGCCACGGGAACGTCAGCCTCGCCATCCATCTCTTCATCTGCGGGCATATCTTCTTCCTGCTCTTCAGGATCTTCGCTCGCAGCTTCCTCAGCGGCGGCGGCTTCAGCAGCTTCTTTTTCTGCAGCCTCGTTTTCCAGCATGCGTTTGCGTGAAGCATCAAAAGCCTGCTTGAGGCCTTTCACGACCAGCGCAGAATCCGTGAAATCCTCGTCGTAGTCATTTAAGCCGTCCACATTGGCGAGGATCGGATCACTCAGCCACAATTTGCGGAGCGCCCGGCGCCGTATGGCCTCGGGAACCTTGTCATTCATGAAAACGGTGAAGTCCGAATTGTAATCCAGTTCGTCAATATCGATATCTGAGGCCGGGTGATCTTCAGGATCTTCTGCAACAACCTCTCCGTCATCTCCCTCAAGGCCCTCAACCTCCTCCGGAACGGGCTCGGCGTCCGCTTCGGGCTCTGCCGGGGGGACCTGATCTTCAAGCTTGCGCTTTGACCAGCGCGACAGGAAATCGCGCTCTTCAGCCATCAATATCATCTCCTGTTGTGGGCATGCGGCGCCTCAGTTCGTGCAGCGGCTCCTGGCCGAATTTGTGCTCTTCCATACTTACACTGTCGCGGCGGCGTTTGCGGAACTTTTCGTCCTTGTGGTGCTGGCTGAGGAAGTTTTCTATCCAGGCCACAATCATCTCCGGCATGGTGATCGAAACCACCGTTTCTTCACCGGAGTCCATGTAATCCTGGGCATCATAAGGACTGACCGTCGTAAGCGAGACATGCATGCCTACCCCCGGTGTGGCCGCGTCCATTGCACCATCTTCGTTGTCACGCATCACGACATAAACCTTCGGCACCCGGCTTTGTAAATTGTGCACGTAGGCTTCGGTTTCCTTGCGGTGCAGTTCAAGAGTGTCGATGCAGGCGTGATAGCGCTTCCAGTTCTCGCCCTCCTCCAAGAGGGTCCAGTCTGCAACTGCGGGTGGTCCTGGCACAATGGCAACGCCAACCCACTCGTGGTCGAGCCATTGATGGTCGACATCGCGGCGTTCTAGAATGACGCCGACATCCAGTGTTTCGAGTTTCACCATTGCAAACTACCAGCCATCCTGCTTGATAAAGCATTAGACAGCGCCCGTGCACGAGCGGTCAAACCACGATGCAAAAACGCCATTGTGAAGTGTTGCCACATTACTACAATTCGTATTGTACAGTTGAAACATATCGGCGGACAGACAAGCCGCCCCGGAGAATGTGCGTATGAAAGTCGGTGGTAGAAAAGTCATGCTGTGCTCCTGCGAGGGCACAATGACGGTGAATGCAAAGAAAATCGCCGCAGGTCTGGGCAGCGATACCATTCCGGAAGTCCACTCACATCTTTGCCGGACAGAAGCCGGAAAATACGCAGAGGCACTCAGGGAGGGAGAACCCCTGCTCATCGCCTGCACGCAGGAAGCACCATTGTTTCAGGAGCTTGCCGGGGAAGCTGAAAGCACGACGGCACTCAATTTCACGAACATCCGGGAACGTGCCGGCTGGTGCGCAGGCAAGGCCGATGTCTCTGCCAAGATGGCTGCCCTTTTGGCGGAAGCCGCCCTGGACGTCACGCCGGCTGGCAGCATCTCCCTCAAGTCACAGGGCATCTGTCTTGTTTATGGAGCCGGTGAGGCAGCACTTGATGCAGCGCGCAAGCTCTCGGCCCGCCTCAGTGTCACTTTGCTGTTGACCGACGCTACAGACATCATCCCGCCGGCGATTGTTGATGTTCCCATCTATTCAGGGAAGGTTGTCGCTGCATCTGGCGGCTTTGGTAATTTTGAAGTCATTGTTGATAATTACGCGCCAACGATACCTTCATCGAAGGATGCCGTGCAGTTCACCATGGCGCGCGATGGAGCAGCATCTGAATGCGACCTCATTTTCGACATGTCAGGCGGAACGCCGCTATTCCCTTCGCATGAACGGCGGGATGGATATTTTCACGTGGACCCCTCGCACCCTGCGGGCGTGATGGAGGCCATGTTTGAAATATCCGACCTTGTCGGTGAATTCGAAAAACCGCTTTATGTCACCTACAATCCAGACATCTGTGCGCACTCTCGCAGCCGCAAGACCGGCTGCACGCGATGCCTTGATGTGTGCCCGGCCTCCGCTATCACATCAGAGGGAGACATCGTCTCCATTGACCCGGTGTTGTGTGGCGGCTGCGGAGCCTGCGCTTCGGTCTGCCCGACCGGTGCAACATCTTATGCCTATCCCGGGCGGGAAGATCTGATCCGGCGGGCTCAGATGCTGGTGTCTACATTCCTTGGCGCCGGCGGCCGTGAACCGGTTGTTCTGGTGCATGACGGTGTGCACGGCAATGGCATCATTTCGATGATGTCGCGCTATGGCAAAGGCCTGCCCGCCAACGTTATTCCCTTCGCAGTCAATGAAACCACAAGCGTCAGCCACGACTTCCTGAGCTCCGCGCTCGCCAGCGGAGCCGAGCGAATTGTACTTTTGTGCGACCCGAAGAAACAGGATGAACTCGAAGGCCTCCAGGCTCAGTGCGAACTGGTCAACAGCATTATGGGCAGCCTTGGATATGGCGAAGCGCCCAGGACTGTGGTGTTGGTGGAAGCTGATCCGGACAAAGTCGAAGCTGAACTGCACGGGCTGAAAACTGCCACGCAACTCAAGCCGCACAGTTTTACAGCCATCGGTGACAAGCGAACCATCGCCCGGTCGGCCCTTACTCTCCTGAATGAAACCGCACCCAAACCCCAGGAAGTCATCGACCTTCCTGACGGAGCGCCTTACGGACGCATCACCGTGAATACTGAGGGCTGCACCCTGTGTCTCGCCTGTGTCAGCGCCTGTCCGGTAAACGCGATACAGGACAATTCAGACAAGCCGCAGATTACTTTCGTCGAGCAGGCCTGCGTCCAATGTGGCCTTTGCCGAAACACCTGTCCGGAAAGCGTCATCACTCTCGAGCCGCGTTTTGATTTCACAAATCAGGCCATGTCGCCCATCGTCTTGAATGAAGAAGAGCCGTTTGAATGCATAACCTGCGGCAAGCCCTTTGGAACGCGCAGTTCAGTGGAGCGTATTTCCGCGCAGTTGGCGGGCAAACACTCCATGTTTGCGGACGAAGAACGCTCACAAGTCATCAAGATGTGCGATGATTGCCGTATCAATCATTTAACGACGCTCACCAACAATCCTCTGGCCGGCGACGACAGGCCCCGGGTACGCACGACAATGGATTACCTTGAAGCCCGCGAGGCACGCGGCAAAGGCGGCAAGAACGGTGAGTTGTCAGTGCATGATTTTCTTCTTGATGATGACTGATCTAAGGCGCTGACAATCAGCTTCCGCCCTGCCCGATCGGAAACTCATCGGCGCAGATGGCGATCGCCCTTTCGCTAAACTGCGTGTGGCTGGCTTCATCGATAAGACCTTCGGACAACATGTTGTCGACCGTAGCTATGCGGGCATCACGGCAGGCGACAAATTCGGGGTTGAGCCCGGCGTCCGCATCAGTTTGTGAAGCAGGCCACAAATCTCCCCGGTGCATGTAACCAAGAACACCCGCACAACATGCAAAAACAAAAAGCGCTGCCAACCGCGTTGAACGGGTATCGCCTGAGGCCCGGCGCTCGGGAGTTCCGCTCATTCTACTTACCCAGATCGTTGGCCAACGGCAGGTTCATGATGAGGTTCTGGGGTTTCATGCGCACTGTGCCGTCCGGCCCTGCAGCAAGACCCAGATAAATCGGCTTGCCGCGCAAATCCACTCTTAAGGCATTGCGATCCAGAACATCCATTCGGAAAAGGGCAACGATTCGTTGCATGTCCTCGAAGGATACCTGGGCACCGGTATAGAGGCTGTTCAGAATATGCGTTGCCTCGGCATCAAGGCCAATATGCCAGGACCACTTTTCATCATCGATCCTTTGTTGAGGCTGGATGCGCACATTCACACCCGTAAAATGCCGGACCCACGCCTCCATCACGCGGGCAAAGGCATCATTGGCCGGTTGCGTAAAACGAAAGTCGATCACGGTGTCAAACCGGTCGGAGCGTTCCCAGTATACTCGCCTGTTGTCCTCATGCAGGACATCGAGTTCAACGCTG
>JAJFHB010000015.1 GCA_021775795.1 Hyphomicrobiales bacterium
AGTGCGGCGGAGGTTGCCGCTGTGAACGGCGCCGGTGAACAACTTCTCAACATCGAGAATGTGTCCTTGTCATTCGGTGGGGTGAAAGCCATCCGTGACGTGAGCTTCGACGTCATGAAGGGTGAAATTCGCGCCATTATCGGCCCGAACGGTGCCGGCAAGACGTCAATGCTTAATGTCATCAACGGCTTTTATCATCCCCAGGAAGGCACAATTACCTACCGGGGTGAGAGCCGACACGACATGCGGCCCTATATTGCGGCTTCGCAAGGTATCGCGCGTACATTTCAGAATGTGGCCCTGTTCCGTGGCATGACCACGCTCGACAACATCATGACCGGGCGCACTCTCAAGATGAAGACAGGGCTGATGTGGCACCTGTGGCGCTGGGGCAAGGCGGAAGCAGAAGAGCTTGAACACCGCGAGTTTGTCGAACACATCATTTCATTTCTGGAGATCGAGGCGATCCGCAAGACGCCGGTCGGGCGTCTGCCTTATGGCCTGCAAAAGCGTGTGGAGTTGGGTCGTGCTCTTGCCATGGAGCCGGAACTGCTTTTGCTCGATGAGCCCATGGCCGGCATGAATGTGGAAGAAAAAGAAGACATGTCCCGGTTTGTTCTGGATGTGCGCGAGCATTTCGGCACTACAATCGCGCTGATCGAACACGACATGGGCGTGGTTATGGATTTGTCAGACCGGGTCGTGGTTCTCGATTACGGCCAGAAAATTGCCGATGGCACTCCGGAAGAAGTGCGCGCAAATCAGAATGTTATTGACGCCTATCTTGGTGAAACCCATCACGATGAGTGATGGTGAATGTTGGCCAGCTTCTGGCCGGGGACGAAATTCAAATCGGGGACTGTTGGTTCATGAGTGAACTCGACACCGATCGGAGAGCATGATGGTACTTTGGATTTTGTTGGTACTTGCGGCCGGAGCGGCTGTTTACTACGGCATCAGGTTCGAAGGCTCGCTCAAACAGCGTGATCGGCACGCCATGATAGCGTTGTCCGCCATTACCGTTGTCATACTCGGCGTTCAACTCTATCGCGCAGAGTTGCTGGGAGAGATCTTCATCGAGCCCTTCGCCTTTATGGGCGAAGCGCCGGACCTGTTTGTACAGGTTTTATGGCAGGGCTTTGTGGATGGCACCCTCTATGCCCTGATTGCGCTTGGATTTGTTCTGATTTTCAAGGCGTCGGGCGTTTTCAATTTTGCGCAAGGCATCATGGTTGTGTTTGGTGCGTTGTCTCTCGTTGGCCTGCATGCGGCCGGAGTTCCCGCGTGGGGCGCGCTTGTCCTGGCGCTGGTGATCATGGGCGTGCTCGCTGTAGGTGTGGAGCGGATTGTGCTTCGCCCTTTGGTCAACCAGGAACCCATCATCTTGTTCATGGCAACAATTGGACTTTGGTATTTCCTGATCGGCTTTGGGGAATTGATATTTGGTGGTGAGCCAAAGGTCATGATCACAGAACAACTCGGCCTGCCGACCGGTCGCTGGCGCTTTGATATACTGGGCGGCCGCGTCAACGTTAATCAGCTCGATGTTGCCGCTGCAGCGATCGCTGTACTGCTCGTGACGGGCCTTGGCATTTTCTTCAACAAGACGCGCATCGGACGGGCCTTGCGCGCGGTGGCTGATGACCATCAGGCGGCCATGTCAGTTGGCATTTCCCTCAATCAGATCTGGCGCATCGTTTGGTTTGCGGCCGGCATCGTTGCCCTTGCAACGGGTATAATGTGGGGAGCCAAGTCAGACGTCAGTTTTGCTCTGGCGATTGTCGCTCTCAAAGCGCTGCCGGTGCTCATTCTGGGAGGCTTCACGTCCATTCCTGGCGCCATCGTTGGTGGCCTGATCATTGGTATTGGTGAAAAAATGGCTGAGTTTTACTGGGGTCCGCTGGTTGGCGGCAGCATCGAAAGCTGGTTCCCCTATTTCCTTGCACTCATCTTTTTGCTGTTCAGGCCGCAAGGCTTGTTCGGTGACAAGATCATCGACCGGATTTAGGGGGCAGTACGATGTTTTATCGCGAAGCAGGTCAGTTCAAAACCACCTATCGGGCAGACCAGGCGGTGTTCCCGATCCGTCAGGATTTAATTGGCATTGTCATATTGATGGCATTTCTCGTTGTCGTTGTGCCGCTCACTTTCAATGACTTCTGGATCAGCTCGGTCATGATTCCGACGCTGATCTTTGCGCTGGCGGCGATCGGCTTGAACATTCTGACGGGATTTGCCGGGCAGCTTTCGCTTGGAACGGGCGGATTTATGGGGGTTGGAGCGTTTGCCTGCTACAAGCTCACCACCATTTTTCCTGAGGTCAACATCATCGTCCACATCGCCCTTTCAGGGCTTTTTGCGGCCGGTGTCGGGTTTGTTTTCGGGCTTCCAAGCTTGCGGGTGAAGGGATTCTATCTGGCCGTTGCGACGCTCGCCTCACAGTTCTTTCTGGAATGGTCCTTTGGTCGAATTCCGTGGCTCTACAATTACAACGCATCTGGCGCGATTGAGGTGCCGAACAAATATCTTTTCGGCATTCCGATTGCCGGGCCGACTGCTTCTGCCGAGGCGCGTTATCTGGTCGTGCTCGCCTTTGTGGTGGTTCTTACCTTCGTGGCGTCAAATCTGGTGCGAGGCCGTTTCGGCCGCGCCTGGATGGCCGTGCGCGACATGGACATTGCGGCGGAGCTGATCGGCATAAGGCTTTTGCCGACCAAGTTGATGGCCTTCACAATCAGTTCCTATTTCGCCGGTGTTGCGGGCGCGCTCATGGTGTTCATGTGGCTGGGCGCTGCAGAAGTTGCGAGCTTCGACATAAATGTTTCGTTCCAGATCTTGTTCATGGTCATCATTGGTGGCCTGGGCAGCATCATGGGGGCGTTCCTGGGAGCGGCCTTTATCTGGAACTTGCCGATCCTGCTGCGCGGTGTGCCCAAGTTTTTTGGGTTGGATATCAATGCCGCCACGGTTGAACACATTCAGTTCATGGTCGTGGGTGGCATGATCATCTTTTTCCTTATTGTGGAACCGAGCGGCTTTGCCCGGCTCTGGCAGATTACGAAAGAAAAACTCCGACGATGGCCGTTTCCTTACTAGGACGGACATTGGTAACAAGGTCATAGACTTATTGGGATTTTACCATTTCAGGATGCAGTGCTACGTTTAAGACAAGCCGGACGATAAAGTTCGGATGGCACGCCAGAAATGGTGAAAATAACCCGGAAAACTGCAGGTTGCGGGGCACCGGGAACAAAACAAACGAGTGGAGGATATATAAATGAGTTTCAAAAAACTCGCATTGGGCATTGGTGCTGCTGGCATGCTCGCGTCCGGGCTGTTCGCGGCATCTACCCCCGCGCAGGCGGAAGATACGATCTACGTGCCGCTTCTCACATACCGAACCGGCGCATTTGCTGGCAGCGGTGTGCCGATCGCCAACGGGCTGCATGACTATCTTGCCATGCTCAACGAGCGTGATGGCGGTGTCGGTGGCGCACGTCTGATCATTGAGGAATGTGAAACCGGCTACAACGCGCAAAAGGGCGTTGAATGCTATGAAAGCACCAAGGGCAATGGCGCCATCGTCTACAATCCGTTCTCAACGGGTATCACGTTGCAGCTGATCCCGAAGGCTCCGGTGGACGAGATCCCCATTCTCTCCATGGGCTATGGCCTCTCGGCAACGGCAGTGGGTGAAACATTTCCGTGGACCTTCAACGCACCGGCTACTTACTGGAGCCAGATGTCCGCCATCATTACCCACATCAACGAGCAGGGTGACGGCATTGCGGGTCAGAAAATCGGCTTTATCTATCTTGACGTCGGATATGGCCGTGAGCCGATCGATCTGCTTGACGCACTTGCTGCAGACATGGGCTTTGAAGTCGTGAAAGTTCCGGTTGCCGTTGCAGAAATGCAGAGCCAGTCTTCACATTGGTTGCAGGTCCGCCGTGAAAATCCTGACTGGATGATCATGTGGGGCTGGGGTGCAATGAACCCGACCGCGATCAAGGAAGCCATCAACATCGACTACCCGATGGATCGTTTCATCGGCGTTTGGTGGTCAGGTGGTGACTCAGATCTTCGTCCGGCTGGTGATGATGCCATCGGTTATCTCTCAGCTAACTTCCATGCCACCGGTACAGACTTTCCAGCGATTCAGGACATTCTGACTCATGTTGTCGATGCCGGACTGAGCCAGGCGAGCCGCGAGTCTGTTGGTGAGAACTACTACAATCGTGGTCTCATGAACTCGGTGCTGATCGCCGAAGGCATTCGCACGGCGCAGGAGTTGACTGGCAAGGTTGCCATTACCGGTGCTGACATGCGCATGGGTCTGGAAAATATGAACCTGTCGGAAGAGCGTCTTGCGGAAATCGGCCTGGCCGGCTTTACAAATCCGATAACGGTTACCTGTGAAGACCATGCCGGTGCACATCCGATCTATCTGCAGCAGTGGAATGGCGCAGGCTGGGAAGCTGCTTCAGACTGGATTACGCCCATGCGTGATCGTGTCCGTCCGCTTCTTGAAGCTGCCGCAGAAGCGTATGTTGCCGACAAGCCTGACTGGGAGACCCAGAGCTGCAACTAAGCAGTTCAACGTCTCTTATTCTCGTAAGTACGGAGAAACACAGTGAGTGAAAACGGCTCGACCAGCGTCTTAAGCGTGAACAACATTGAGGTCATTTATGACCATGTTATTCTCGTGTTGAAGGGCGTTTCGCTCGAAGTTCCCGAGGGGGGCATTGTTGCCCTCCTCGGAGCTAACGGCGCCGGCAAAACGACAACTTTGAAAGCGATTTCCAATCTGCTTCACGCCGAGCGCGGCGAAGTCACGAAAGGAAGTATCGAGTTCAAGGGTGATCAGATTGACCGGCTTAATCCAAACGAACTTGTGCGCCGCGGGTGTATTCAGGTGATGGAAGGCCGTCACTGTTTTGAGCATCTGACGGTTGAAGAAAACCTCATGACCGGCGCTTTTACGCGCAAGGATGGCCGCGCCAAGATCGCTGCTGATCTTGATCTTGTTTACAGCTATTTCCCCAGGCTGCGTGACCGCAAAACCTCCCTGGCGGGCTATATTTCGGGTGGCGAACAGCAAATGTGTGCAATTGGCCGGGCCTTGATGTCCCGACCGGACATGATCCTGCTGGATGAGCCCTCCATGGGACTTGCGCCGCAGCTTGTCGAAGAAATCTTCGAAATCGTGAAACGCCTTAACGAAGAAGAACAGGTCAGTTTCCTGCTGGCCGAGCAGAACACGAACGTTGCCCTCAAGTACGCCAAATACGGCTACATCCTTGAAAACGGACGGGTCGTTATGGATGGCGAAGCAGCGCAACTTCGCGAGAACGAAGACGTGAAGGAATTTTATCTCGGCATTTCCGGCGACAACCGGAGATCGTTCAAGAACGTCAAGCATTACAAGCGCCGCAAGCGCTGGCTGGCATAGTTTGATCGGTTCGCCTGAGGGCGGACTCTAGAGCTTTGGTCTAGTTGCCCGCAGACCGGAAAATGCTCTATCAGGGCAGGGCACGATCGACTAGCATTTCGATGACATTTGAATTTACAGAGGTCTTGGGGCATGAGCGCTGAGCATTATGACGCTATGGAAACGCGGACGTCCGCGCAACGTGATGCAGAATTGTTTGAGCGACTTTCAGCCCAAATTGCGCATGCCATAGAGAAAGCACCGGGTTGGGCCGCACACCTTGCGGGAACTGATGCAAAAGAAGTGACCTCACGCGAGGCGTTGGCGAAGCTGCCGGTGTTGCGGAAATCCGATCTCAAGAGCCTGCAAACCGCGAACCCACCGTTCGGGGGCTTTGCCACTTGTGAACCGGGCGATGCCATTCGCCTGTTCATGTCACCCGGCCCCATTTATGAACCGCAGGATCGGGCTGCCGATTCGTGGAGTGGCGCACGGGCCCTGTTTGCGAGCGGCTTTCGCAAAGGCGACATTGTCCTCAACTGCCTCTCCTATCATCTGACGCCGGGCGGTTTCATTATGGAAAGCAGTGCCCAGGCTGTTGGTTGTGCGGTTATCCCGGGAGGGGTGGGCAACACTGAACTTCAGCTCGATATGGTCGAGGCCTTCAAACCCGTCGGTTATGTAGGTACGCCCGATTTCCTGAAGATCCTGCTCGATAAGGCACTTGAGCTTGGCAAAGATGCCTCATCGATCCGAAAGGCGGGATTGGGAGGTGCTGCACTTCCGGAATCGCTGCGGAGTGAGTTCAAGGATCGCGGTATCACTGCCTATCAATCCTTTGCCACCGCTGATGTGGGGATGATTGCCTATGAAACGCCAGCCCTTGAAGGCATGGTCGTTGATGAAAACTGCATCGTTGAAATTGTCCGGCCAGGTACTGGTGATCCGGTTCCCGAAGGTGATGTCGGAGAACTGGTGGTGACATCATTCAATGCCGCGTATCCGATGATACGCCTGGCGACAGGTGATCTTTCCGCCGTTATGCCCGGCACCAGCCCTTGCGGTCGCACCAACATGCGCATTCGCGGCTGGATGGGACGGGCTGATCAACGCACAAAAGTGAAGGGCATGTTCATCGACCCTGCGCAGATTGGCGAAATCGCCGGGCGGCATCCTGAACTTGGCCGTCTGCGGCTGGTCGTCGGCCGGGAAAACGAGCAAGATGTCATGGTGCTCAAAGCTGAAACGTCCCAGGCAGATGAGGGCCTGCGCGATGCCGTGGCCCAAACCGTTCAAACTGTCTGCAAGGTTCGCGGTGCGGTTGAGCTGCTGGAAACAGGCGTTTTGCCGAACGATGGCAAAGTCATATCTGACGAACGCGATTACAGCTAACGCACCCTTTGATTGCCCTCACAAATGCTTGCGCAGGAACTCAAGCGTTCGTTCCCATGCCTGCTCGGCTGCATCTTCGTTGTAGCGGTCGCCTTGATTGTTGGCGAAGGCATGTCCTGAGTTCGGGTAGATGTAAACTTCATGTTCGCCGTTGAGGGTGTCGAGCCGGGCCTGAAATGTTTCGACCGTGTCGAGGGAAATGGCGCGGTCGTCTTCACCGAAGTGGGCGATAATCTTTGCCCGCATCTGGCTCAGATCATCCTGAGGATTGAAAAAGCCGTAGTAGATAACGCTCGCGGTGGTTCCAAGATTGTTACGCGCCATCTGGTAAGACCAACCACCGCCGAAACACCAGCCTACGGATGCGATGCGTTCTTCATCCACCTTGTCATCTGTAAATGATGCCATGTAGGCGATGGCCTTGTTCAGGTTTGTGAACGCAGCCTGCGAATTATCTCGGACTTCACCCGCGAGCTCTCGCGCCTCATCATTTATGATGGTTGAGCGGCCGCCATACAAATCAACAGCCAGAGCCACGAAACCTTCTTCTGCGTATCGGTCTGCCGTGCGCCGGATCTGATCGTTCAGTCCCCACCATTCGTGGATGAGAATGATGCCCGGGGCATTGTGGGCATCTTCGGGGTAGGCGAGATATCCCAGGCTCTTTCCATCGCCAGTGTAATCAATGTTCTCTGACACAACATCAGCGCTACCAGGTGTTGCCGCGAGGAACACCATGGTGATGGACAGCGCCAGTGCGGTTATGGTTCTTGTAAGGAGGAGAGACAGGCTCGGCATAAAGGATACCCTCAAATTGCATTGCGATTTGGCGCAGTATAGAAGCGAAAAGACGTCGTAACTATGTCACTTTTCGACCCAAAACAAACCGGCATGTCGCCTGCATGTTTAGTGCGAATTCCCGTTGATCCAATATGCATCTGTGGTCCGTAGCAGCACTGACAAATTCTGCTATACAACAAATAAACCGGAACCAAGCCCTTGCACGACCAATCTCACTGGCCAGCTGATCATCCTGCGGTCTCCTCTCCCAAGATCGGTGTGCTCATCGTAAATCTCGGGACACCTGAGGCCACGGACTACTGGTCCATGCGGCGCTACTTGAAAGAATTCCTCAGCGACCCCCGGGTCATTGAGGTCTGGCGGCCGCTCTGGTGGCTGATCCTGAACGGCATAATTCTGACAACGCGGCCAAAGGCAAGTGGTGAAGCGTACAATGCCATCTGGAACAAGGAGCTTGATGAATCACCGCTCAAAACGATCACCAGAGCACAAGCAACAAAGCTGGGTGCAGGGCTGGAAGGTGTCCATGGGGGCATCATTGTTGACTGGGCGATGCGCTATGGAAAGCCTCCCATCGCTGAAGGACTTGAAAAACTGAAGTCCCAAGGATGTGAGCGGATATTGCTGTTTCCGCTCTACCCGCAATATAGCGCTGCAACAACAGCCACTGTGAACGATAAGGCGTTTGACGCGCTGCATGAGATGCGCTGGCAGCCCACCTTGCGGATAGTGCCGCCCTATCATGATGAGCCGGCCTACATAGATGCACTGGCGGCAACGATCACCTCACATCTGGACAGCCTGTCCTGGAAACCAGAGATGTTGCTGGCGTCATTCCACGGGTTGCCGCGGGAGTATCTCGAGAAGGGCGATCCCTATCACTGTCACTGCCAGAAAACCGGGCGATTGTTGCGTGAGGCCCTTGGACGGGATGAGACAAACTTTATGACCGTCTTTCAGTCACGGTTCGGCAAGGCCGAGTGGTTGCAGCCGTACACGGCCGAAACGATTGAGAATTTGGGGCGCTCAGGGGTGAAGAACCTGGCGGTTGTGACGCCAGGGTTTGCCGCGGACTGCGTTGAAACGCTGGAAGAAATTGCCATGCAGGGCAAAGAACAGTTCTGCAGCAACGGTGGCGAGAATTTCACGCTCATACCGTGCCTGAATGACAGTGAAGTGTCCGTGTCCATGCTTCAGGATATTGCCACCCGCGAATTGCAGGGGTGGATTTAAGCCGCATATTCGAAAAGCTGGGTCGCACGGTTTTTTCCGCTCGGCGGCATTTGATGCCTTCACCCTAAAGGAACGTAACTTGTCGGGGACACGAGCAAGAATCAGATACCTTAGTTTGCAACCGTGACCAGCGTGCTCACGGACATTCGATCTGCGTTGGGCGTTCAACAGGCGCCAGCAGTTCGACAGGAGGTCTACCGATGTTTGATATGTTTGAAGGCGTCAGCCTGTTTGTTCTGATACTGCTCGTACTCTTTATTATTATTCTTTATCAGGCCATCAAGACGGTGCCTCAGGGTTACGGCTACACGGTTGAGCGACTTGGACGCTACACCCGGACGCTGACGCCAGGACTGAACATCATCATTCCCTTCGTCGATCGGATCGGCGCGCGCATGAACATGATGGAACAGGTCCTCGAAGTCCCCAGCCAGGAGGTGATCACCCGCGATAATGCGATGGTTACCGTCGATGGGGTCAGCTTCTACCAGGTGCTTGACGCCGCCAAGGCAACTTACGAGGTTAACAACCTTGAGCTTGCCATCCTCAACATCACCATGACCAACATTCGAACCGTGATGGGGAGTATGGATCTGGACTCCTTGCTGTCACAGCGCGATGAGATAAATCAGCGTTTGCTCTCGGTTGTTGATGCAGCGACCTCACCCTGGGGCATCAAGGTCACCCGTATAGAGATCAAGGATATTGTGCCGCCGCGCGATCTCATTGATGCCATGGCCCGGCAGATGAAGGCTGAACGCGAAAAGCGCGCCGTGGTTCTTGAGGCGGAGGGGCAGCGGCAATCTGAAATTCTCCGGGCTGAGGGTCTGAAGCAATCTGTGGTACTCGCAGCTGAAGGTGACAAGGAAGCAGCCTTCAGGGAAGCGGAAGCCCGTGAGCGTTCTGCCGAAGCGGAGGCCAAGGCAACCCAAATGGTCTCTGTGGCAATCGCGGAGGGCGACATTCAGGCGGTGAACTACTTTGTTGCAACGAAGTACGTCAGCGCCTTGGAGAAAATTGCATCAGCGCCGAACCAGAAGGTCTTGATGCTGCCTGTTGAAGCAGCCTCGGTTATCGGCTCCATTGGCGGGATTGCCGAACTGGCCCGTGCAGCCTTCGGCGGCGAGGGCGATGGATCCGATGGTGGCGGCCGCAGCGGTCGGGTGCCGAGCACGCGTAAGCCCTAAGGCAGAGCATGAAAGCGGGAAGCGGGAGCAGTTGAAATGCAGGAACTGGTAGCCACACTGGGCGATTGGACCTGGTGGATCGTTGCGGCGGTACTTTTGGTTCTGGAGCTTGTCATCCCCGGTGTCTTCTTTCTGTGGATGGGGCTTGCCGCCATGGTGGTGGGTGTATTGGTGCTGATTGTCGATATTTCGTGGCAGGGGCAGATTGCAGCCTTTGCCGTGCTCTCAATCATTGCTTTGATTGTGTCCCGATATTTCTTTGCCGGCCGCCGGGTTGTCAGCGACCGTCCCAACCTGAACCGGCGCATGTATGATTATGTTGGCCGCAGTTTTGTTCTGGAAGCTCCCATTCAAAACGGCACCGGAACGATACGTGTCGACGATACGATCTGGAGGGTTCGCGGAGACGATGCGGCGGTGGGCGCGCGGGTCCGCATCACCGAGGTCGACGGGCTGGAATTTTTGGTGGTGCCGGACTAGGGCAGAAACCGTCAGTTGACCTACTGACCAGATCGCGAGAGGGAGTGATCGGGATCGAGCGGTGGCTCTTCGTGCAGGATTAAAATGCTGATGCGGCGGTTTGCGGCGAGAAGCACATCGTCTGGAAACAGCGGCTGAGTGTCTGCCTTGCCGACAACAGATGCAATTCGGTCCGAGGGCAGACCTGCTTCTCCCAGGATACGGCGCGCGGCGTTAGCGCGGTCCGCGGTCAGTTCCCAAAGTGTATAGCCGTCTGCGCGATAGAGGCGAGCAGCGTCACTGTGGCCTGTGATACGCACGCGGTTAGGCATCTGCTCCAGCACCGGCGCCATACGTTCCAACAGTAATCGTGTATGAGAATAGGCTTCCGCCGTGCCGGAGTGGAACATGGCGCGCCCATCCTGATCCACAAGTTGGATGTGCAGGCCTTCCGGGGTCTCTTCGACAATAAGGTTTGCTGACAGCTCTGTTATATCGGGGAGTTCCTGCCAGGCCTGGCGCAAAGAGGCTGCTGCAAGGGCGAAGTTGCGCGGCTCAGAGATGTCCGCTTCCACATAGTCGTGCGTGTTGGCCTCAGGGCCCTGGCGGGTCGCCTGGTCATGTTGTTCGTCGGCGTAATCGGTGTCGTTTTCTCTCGTGAGCTGGGCAACCTGCTTCACAAATTCCCGCACAGGCACGCCTTCAATCTCGATCATCCCGGCTTTAATGGTGGTTTGCCGGACACCGAAAGCATCGCGCATCGAGCCGGCAACGATCTGCATTTTTTCCTTGTCCTGGATCGA
>JAJFHB010000141.1 GCA_021775795.1 Hyphomicrobiales bacterium
CCCCACGGCATCTGGCTCGAAGGCAATCACCTCTACGTTGGTGAAGAGCATCAGATCATCCGCTTTGATTTTGATGATAGGGCCCTCACTCTCTCCAACAAGACCGTGGTTCTTCCCGATCTGCCGAACGGCGGAAACCACTACACCAGAACCATCAAGCGTGGGCCGGATGGTTGGCTCTACGTGACCATCGGTTCAAGTTGCAATGTCTGCATTGAGGAGCATTCCTGGCGCGCCGCAATGATACGTTTCACTGAGACCGAAGAGCCGCAGCTCTTTGCAAGCGGCCTGCGCAACACGGTTGGTTTCGATTGGCATCCACTGTCGGGAGATCTGTATGGCGTCGATAACGCCCGGGACTGGTTGGGGGATGAATTTCCCCCCGACGAACTCAATCACATCGTAGAGGGCGCGCACTACGGCTGGCCCCACTTTAACGGTGCCAACGTGGCGGACGATGATGAAGGTTATGAAGGGGCATTGGCTGAACTCGCCCCCACTGCCCCGGCCCATGAATTCGACGCCCATACAGCGCCCCTCAGCATCACCTTTCTCAAACATTCTCAAAACACCGGTCCGAACGGCTCTGCCCTGGTTGCGCAACACGGCTCGTGGAACCGCGAAGTCAAAATTGGCTACCAGATCGTGCGGCTGGACTGGAGTAGCGATGGCGCCATCATCGAGACGCCGTTTGTCACCGGATTTGAGCTGGATGATGATGTTATCGGGAGGCCCGTTGATGTGCTCGAAGGGCTGGATGGAACCATCTTTATTTCTGATGATTTCGGTGATGCTGTCTACCGTATCGTCTACGATGAGTTATCCTGACCCTTGATGGCAAAGACCAACGCCCATGAAACCTTATGGCCTCCCCACACAACGACTGTCTGATATTAGAGCTCGGGAGACCGGGGTATTTGAAGAACGCACACGGCGCTCTGCAGAGCTGAACCTCCGTGCCTCAGCCGTCATGCCCAATGGTGTGCCCATGCAGTGGATGGCAGGCCTCTATCGACACCTGCCCATGACGATTGCCGGTGGCGCCGGCCCAAGGTTTACAGATGTGGACGGCAACAGCTATCTCGACATGAACCTTTGCGATTATGCAGCAACGCTGGGGTTTGATTTCGAGCCCGTTGCACAGGCCGTTTCACGCAGCGCTGGACAGGGAATGTCATTCCTGTTGCCGGGCGAAGACGCAATAATCGTTGCGGAAGAGCTTGCACAACGCACCAGCCTGCCCTTCTGGCAGTTCTCCGGAGCGGCGTCGAGCGCAAACATGGAAGCCATTCGTATTGCCCGTCTTGCCACCGGCCGCCAGCGCATCCTCATGTTCGAAGGCCGTTATCACGGGCACATCGATCTGACCCTGGCCGACGACACTGACGATGCGACTTCGCTCAGGGGCATGGGGTTTAACCCCTCTGCCGGTGCCGCATCCCACACCATTCCATTCAACGATCTTGAGCGCCTGAAAGAGGCGCTTGTTGAAGGGGATGTCGCTTGCGTGATTGCCGAACCGATGCTCACGAACTGTAATCTCGTGTTTCCCGATGACGGATTTTGGGCTCAAGCGCGGGCTTTGATTAAGAGCGCCGGCAGCCTTCTCATTATCGATGAAGCCCATACCCACAATTTCGCCTATGGCGGCCTGACGACGGCCTGGAAACTTGAGCCGGACATGATGATCATCGGCAAAGGCATGGGGACCGGCGTACCCTTTGCACTTTACGGAATGTGCGAGGAGCTTGGAAAGCTCGTTACCAGGCATCTCGACGTCGACGTGGCCGCTCCCGTTGGTGTTGCCCTTGGAGGCACGACCTTCGGCTCGGCGCTCGCCGGCGGCGCTGCCCGCGCAGCTCTTGAACACGGTTTGAGGCAACAGGACTATGAGCGCGCTGCATCTCTGGGGCAGACACTCTCTCACGGGCTGACAGCTCTGTTCGGTGAGCATGATCTGACCTGGTGCGCCCCGCAAATCGGCGGCCGGACGGGCTGGCATCTGTTTCCTGATCCTCCCCGCAACGCACGCGAAGCGGAAATGTCTCTGGACCCGTCTTTCATCGATACGCGTCGCCTCTTCATGGCCAATCGCGGCATCTGGGAGGCCATATCCTCCGCTGGCCCCTCTGTCTCCTTTGCCCATCAGAAAAGCGATGTTGATCTTTATCTTGAGATCTCGAGGGCATTTTTGGACGAGTGTCTGTCATAGATCTACAGAAACAACACCATGAGATGAGCGCGTCGGCTTGTTTCGGACGCAAAACCTGAAAGGCAAAACCATTGAGCCCGAGCTTCACGATCAGGACCATGTCATCTGAGGACATATCTCTGGCTGTTGACTGGGCAGCGGTGGAAGGCTGGAACCCGGGCCATTCAGATGCGATGTGTTTTGCCTCAGTCGACCCGGAAGGCTTCATGGGCGGCTGGCTGGGCGAGCACATGATCGCCTCCATTTCCGTGGTCAATTACGACCCCTCATTTGCGTTTCTGGGTTTCTACATCGTTGATGCTTCCTACCGGGGACAGGGCTATGGCTACAAACTCTGGCAACATGCCGTTGAACATGCAGGGAAACGGCTGATTGGACTTGATGGTGTCCCGGCGGAGCAGGAAAACTACCGCCGCTCAGGCTTTCAACTGGCCTATCGCAACATTCGATATGGCGGCGTACCCGCGGCGGGCTTTCTTGCCGGTGCCAAACAGAACTCAAAAGACCTGCAGGTGGCCTCCGTTGCCGGGCTGTCACCGGAAATTGCCGGCTTTGACCGCACGGTGTTTCCCGCCCCGCGTGAAGCATTCCTGAAAGCCTGGGTATCTGCGCCCGGCCACGTTTCGATTGCCGCATACAGAGATGGAACTGCGGTCGGCTACGGGCTGATCAGGCCGTGCCGGAACGGCCACAAGATCGGTCCGTTGTTCGCGGAAAGCCGTCAGGGTGCAGAAACAATTCTGGCAGAACTGTTCACTGAAGCCGGGATAACAGACAAAGGCGGAGAAGTATTTCTGGACGCGCCTGAACCGAACGCGGCAGCGACTGCCCTGGCCGCAGACCTCGGCCTGCAGCCGGTCTTCGAAACCGCCCGCATGTACACCGGCCCTGCGCCCGAAATCGCTGTGAACAACATATTCGGCGTCACGACGTTCGAGTTGGGATAAGCCAGAGTGCTCTAGCCTGTTGTGACCTTGAGGAACGGCACCTGTTTGGCAAAGCCCGCAAGTTTCGCCCGCTTCCACTCAGCCTTGCGGTCCTTGATGGCCGCCTGTGCCACCGGGTGGTTTGAGATTTCCTGTGACAGGACGATTTCCCCACCCATCGCTTGCGCCTGCAAGCGCGCCGCCATGTTCACCGTAGAGCCGAAATAATCGAGAAAATTGTCCGTGGTCACCGAAATGCTCTGACCTTCATGCACGCCGATCTTCAGCTCGATTTCCATGCCGTCATTGCTGTCGTTGAATTGCGCAATGTTGTCCTGGATATCAAAGGCTGCGGAGATCGCGGCACCGCCTTCCGCAAAGGACGCCATCACCGCGTCACCGATGGTCTTCACCACCGTACCGTTGTGCCGTTTGATATGTTGCTCAAGATACTCAAAATGATCGCGGACAAGGGCAAAGGCACGGGCATCCCCGATCTTTTCATAAAGCGCCGTTGAGCCCTTCAGATCGGAGAAAAGGATCGCCACCTTGTCAATTTCAACACTGTCCCCGGCACGCAGAATTTGTTCCGGGCACAGCTCGCGAAAAGCAGAAGAGACGATAACTTTCGAACCGGTCAGCGCATGTTCGCTCAATGCCGTATTCTCGATGACAAGCGTCCGGGGTCGCCCGTCCGCATTGACCATCTGCACCTCTCCCGGTGCGCCGGGATCTCCCAGCATCACCGCATCAGCGCCGATTTCAATCTGCGGAACGGCACCCCCATATAGCTCCACCTCACATTCGCCGCCAATTTCAAGAGTTCGAATGCGGTAGTGACCATCGGCCAACTCTGCAGTCTCGACCCGCGTTTGCCCCGGCTCCAGATCACACTGCACTTTAACGTGACGTGTGCTTGCCGGAGACATGAGACAAAACTCTCCCTCAGGCAGCACCCGCAGCCATTGCGGCGGGCTGAACACAAGTTCGACATTGTTGGTAAAATCTGAGCCGTAGTCGATGTTGCAGGAGCTGCAGTGCACTTCCCGCGGCACATCCGACAGCAGTATGTTTTCGGATTTTCCGCCCCGGCAGCGTGGGCACATAATTTCCCATCGCATAGCCAGAAGGCCGGCCTTATGGGCAGCAATGAATAGGGCAACCACCCGCTCTTCCGGTTCACCCCACTCGTCTGCAAGCTGCAGCGGCCGCATCTGCCTCAGATCTAGTTCATGCGTGGTGGTAAGATAGTTCGCCAGCCGAGCAGCAAGGCCATATGCATGGTCACCTGCCTCAAGCTCTTCCACCGCATGGGCTAATTGTTGCCGAGCCGAGGTTGCTTCAGCATCGTTCACATTCTGCGGGTTCCCTGAAGATCCCTTCTCGGTCTCCGCGGCAATGTGATCGAGCATCAACTGCTCGACGCCCTTCACCACTTTCTCCGTGATCGGCTTGAGATATCCTGCCGCCGCCAGAAAATCACCCAGAAGGTTTTCCCACACGGCATCGAATTCCAGGGAAATGTCAGTACCCGCCCCGGAAGATGCAACGCTCAGCCGAAGGTTCAAATTCCTGAAAGGGCCATTTTCAAAGGTCCGCTTCTGACTGAAAAAGCGGCCTTCCACCCATTCTCCAAATCCCTCTGTCCAACGCCAGGTGAAAAAGCCCATGCGTTTGCGCGCCTGCCGGATAACGCTGCCATCTGATTGCGTCTTCTCTTCAGCAATGTAGGGGGCAAAGCCGGTGCCGCCGACATCATTCAGCCGCTCCGTATCCGAGACAACATCCCAGACTTCATCGACCGGGCGGTCGAAATGAAGTTGATACGAGATCGTTCGCGTACCGCTCATCTGACAGGGCAGAGATCGTCAGTGACCAAAATGTGGCTGCGCATTCAGAACTCTTGTCCGGTTGGCGTTCAAGTTGATCCGCATAGTATGAGAAGTATCAAACTTCGCAAGCAGCACGAACGCGCACACCAATACGCAAGTTGTTTCCTAGGCTCTCAACCGTTCATTGTCCGGATCAAATG
>JAJFHB010000142.1 GCA_021775795.1 Hyphomicrobiales bacterium
GACGGCAGTGCTGTGCTTTCGGGTATCGATCAATACTCCAGGCGAGGGGATTTCTCCCTCAATCAGGACGGCTTTCTTGTCAATGGCGCGGGCTATTACCTGAAAGCGCTCCCAGTGGACCCGGCGACAGGCAATACGTCAGGTACGCTGCCGCAGGCCATCCAGATTACGAATGACTTCCTGGCGGCCCAGGAAACCACACAGATCGACTATCGCGCGAACCTTGCCGCGGTACCGCAAACGGTGAACTATGATGCGGCCTTTCCGAATTCGGAACTCCTGAGCGCCTCAAGTTTCGCCAACATACCGACGACGGGGAACGTCTTCACCGGTAATGTTGATTTAAGTGCGGTCACCGATTTGACCACACTCACGGGCATCAACGATGGTGACCAGTTCTCAGTAACTGCCGGTGCTGCCGGCCCTTTCACGATTACGATCGATACCGGCGACAGCCCGACAGCGATCGCTGGTGAGATTAACGCAGCCTTCGCCGGCGAGGTTGTGGCCTCTGTGTCACCTGATGGCTTTCTGAAGATCGTGACCACCAATGGCTCACCGGCAGCGCTTGCTGATGTAACGGGAACACCTCTTACAGACATGGGCCTGCCAACTGGAACTGTTACAGGAACGGTGATCGCAAGCGAGGTCTCAGCCTTCCTGGACAGCAGCGTCGCGGGCGGTGCGATAACCTCTTACGATCCTGCCGGCAGCCCTGTGAATATTCAATTCCGCTGGGCGAAAGTGGACAGCCAGACGAACGCAGGCCAGAATGTCTGGAATGCCTTCTATCTGGAAGACAGCACGGCCACTGGCACAGACGTGGCCTGGCGTAACGTGGGTGTCGACTACACATTCGGCAGCAACGGTTCGTTGATCTCACCAGCGGCGGCATCACCGGTGACCATACCCTCGCTTACAGTGGACGGGGTATCTCTATCGGGTGTCACCCTTAATCACGGCACCAGTGGTCTTACGCAGTTTGCTGATACCACCGGCGTGGTTCAGGTGACTGACATTGATCAGAACGGCTTTTCGAGCGGTGAATTGACCGGCATTTCCATATCTGATGCAGGACGCATTGTCGGCGTCTACTCGAATGGTGAAGCGCTCGATATTGGTGAACTCGCAATGGCGACGTTCAATGCTGACGACTTATTGAAGAAATTGGACGGTGGCGCATTTGAAGCCACCCAACAATCGGGACCTGCGCTACTGGGGATTCAGGGACGGCTGGTCGCACAATCACTTGAAGGTTCAAACTCGGACATCGCGGATGAGTTCTCCAAGCTGATTGTCACGCAGCAGGCTTACACCGCTGCCACCCGAATTGTCACGACCAGCGATGAAATGCTCACAGAAGCGGTGAACATGGTTCGATGAATCCTAGCGCGTCGCCGGTGGACAGGATGTCCACTGCGGCTCCCGCATTGTGAGCGTGTAAAATCATGTCTCTGCAAGGGTCACTCAATATCGCGTTGCAAGGATTGCGCGTCACCAACAACACGGTTGACGTTGCCGCCCGAAACATCGCGAATTCGCAAACGCCCGGTTACTCGCGCAAGGTGCACGTCACCGAGGCGACTGTATCCAATGGTGTGGTCACCGGGGTGCGCACCGGCGACATCCGCCGCGATGTTGATCTGTTTTTGCAGGCCCAGTTGCGCACGGAAATCGGCATCGCTGCACAGGTTGATGTCAAGGCCGAATTTCTGACCCGGGTTGATCTCGTGTTCGGTCGGCCGGGAGATTCAAATGCGCTCGACACAATAATAAATGACTTCGATTCTTCCTTGCAGGGGCTTGTCACCAGCCCTGAAGATTTTGGTGCTCGCAATACCGCGGTCAATCAAGCGGTGGTGCTTGCGGACCAGCTCAACAGATTATCAGACGAAATACAGGCGTTGCGGCAACAGGCGGAATCTGGTTTGGCCGATGCTGCAAGTGAAGCAAATGCAGCTCTGGGAGAAATTGCCCGTCTCAACGGCGAAATTCAACAACGCTTCGACAGCAACCTGGGCGTTGCTGATCTTGAAGACCAGCGTGACATTCAGATCGATAAACTTGCACAGCTTATCGATGTTCGCACCACACAGGGTGAGCGCGGGACCGTTCGGGTGTTCACAACAGGCGGTAACCTGCTGGTTGATTCTCAAGCTGTTACCCTTTCGTTTGATGAACACTCGGGCATCAACGCAACGTCGCTCTACAACGTCGATGATGCGCAGCGTGGCGTTGGCACACTAAAACTTACGAATTTTGGCGGCGCTGAACTTGATCTCTTCCGGCACGGGACAATTGGTTCCGGCAAGATCGCTGCGTTCCGCGAACTTCGTGATGTAACTCTGGTGCAGGCTCAGGCGCAGCTCGATGAGCTTGCCCACGGCCTTGCCCTCAGTATGTCTCAGGTGAAAGTCGACGGGGTTGCTGCCACGGCCGGGACGCAGACCGGGTTTGATATCAATGTTGCAGATCTTGTATCCGGTAACCAACTGTCCCTGACGGTCGGGCAGGGAGCCACGCAACAGACATTCACGTTCATTCGCGTTGATGATCCGGCAAGCCTGCCGCTTTCAAATGATGCCACTACCAATCCGAATGACACAGTCATTGGTATTGACTTCAGTGGCGGGCTGGCGGGCGCAACGGCTGCCATGGACGCTGCACTTGACGCTGCATTGGGTGTCGATGTGAGTGTTTCCTCGCCTTCGGCTGACACCATTCGCATTCTCAATGATGTGGCTGCAGTGGTATCAATAGATGCCGCATCCGCGACAGTGACGCCTACCGCGACACAGGACAGCGGCCTGCAGTTGGCATTGTTTACCGACTTTACCGGTTTCAATGAGCCCTATTCGGGCAGCTTTGACGGCGGCTCACAAAAGCTGGGCTTTGCCGGCCGCATTCAGGTCAATCAGGCGGTCCTTGCGGACAATTCACTGCTGGTTTCCTATTCGACGTCACCGCCGACAGGCAGTGGCGATCCTGCGCGGCCTCTCGATTTGCTGGCGCGTCTGAGTGAAACCCAGTTTTCATTCTCGCCTGGATCCGGCATTGGCAGCGAAGGCTCTCCGCTTAACACGTCGGTTCGTGATTTTGGCTCACGTGTTATCAATTTTCAGGCTCAGCAAACAGAAGTCGCAAATAGTGCGCAGGCATCCCAGGCGATCGTTATCGGCGCCCTCAGTGAACGCTACAGTGCGGACACGGGAGTGGACATAGACCAGGAGCTTGCCAAATTGACGGAGCTTCAGAATATTTACGCGGCCAATGCCCGTGTCATGACGGTCATCCAGGAGCTGCTCGATGTCATTGTACGAATCTAAGTGCGCGAGCCGACTTTCTGACGGTTAAGGACAGATATGACGATTACCGCCCTCAGCGCCCTGAACGGCAATTTCGGAGTAACCCGGGAGATCCTGGAGCTGCGCAATCAGTTTGATGATCTGCAGCGCCAGCTTTCAACCGGAAAAAGAGCTGACAGCTATTCTGCTCTGGGCAGCGATCGCTTGACGGTTCTCTCCCTTCGATCCCGGGTATCATCCGTGGAGTCCTTCCAGAGCACGATCGATCAGGTACAGATTCGACTGAACGCGGTGCAGGAACATCTCGACCGCGTGCGCGAAATCACCTCAGAAACACGCAGTGAAACCCTTGTCGGAGACTTCGTTATTGTCAGTGGCGGTCAAACGCAGACGCAGCAGTCCGCGGCCAACCGGTTGAATGAAACATTGGCTTTGCTTAACTTTGAGATCGGCGGGCGCCACGCGTTCTCCGGCCGTACGACAGAAACGCAACCGGTCGTTTCTGATGATCTGCTGTTAAACGGGCAGGGAGGGCAAGCCGGGTTCGTCCAGGTCATTGACGAGCGCCGCCAGGCTGATCTTGGTGCTGCAGGTCTGGGGCGCATTGCCGTCACGAATGCATCTCCCGCGATCAATATTGCTGAGGATGCAGTTGGAAGTCCGTTTGGATTCAAGCTTTCTGCAGTAAACAGCACGCTTTCGGGAACGACAGCAAGTGCTCCCGCTGGGGCGCCACCGTCAATTGACGTGACCTTCAGCGCCACTTTGCCGGTGGCCGGCGAGAATGTTTCCATCACCTTTGACCTTCCCGATGGCAGCCAGACTTCTATTCCCCTGACGGCAACCACAACGGTGCCTGCTGCAGATGGTGAGTTTCTTGTC
>JAJFHB010000143.1 GCA_021775795.1 Hyphomicrobiales bacterium
GATCAACAACAGTATTGCTGGTGTTGCCTTCATGACCGGTCAGACGATGGCTTACGATAGTCCGAAAGAAGGGGATGGCGCTGCCTCCCAGGCCGGACCCAATGTTGAGGTCGAGCAGCAGCTCAATTCCGTTACTGACAAATACCTGGCGGTGCCGATCATAAATGTCGATCAGGTTGTCGGGATTGTTACCCTTTTCAACCGTCCGGATGATGCAGGGCCGTTTCAGAAAAGCGACATCATACTGGCGGAACAGGTCGCCGAATGCTGTGAGCCGCTTGTGCGCTATGCGAACGAAGTCCGGTCTCGTGCCGAAGAGACGGAAGAAGAGCTTGCCCGGCGGTTTGCATCAGATGGAGCCGTTGCCGGTGATTCCCATTGGGATGAGGGTGCGCAGGATTCGTATTCAACGAGCGTGCGCGCAGAGATTGCATTGAAAATCAAAGGTCTGAGTGAAAAAGACCTTGAGCTTCTTCGGGATGTTGTCGAGCGCTTTGCAGCGGACGGCCATGATGAAGAATGGGGCTGATTTTTGCCAGGAAACTGAAAAGACAAATATGAACGCGCTATTCAATTTATCAGAACTGCAAGAGGCTCTAAACACCGGCACGGGCAAAGGTGTTCGGATGGCCGTGCTCGATACCGGTGTGCAGGAAGACCATGTTGACATGGTCGGTATGGTCGAGAAGTCCTACAAAGTTAAGTCCATGGGCCGACTGTTCGAATGCGTGGAGGTGGAAAAGGGTACAGATAAGGTTGGTCATGGTACCGCCTGTGCCGCCATCATCAAGGATATCGCCCCGGACACAGAAATTCACAGCGTACAGGTCATTGGCGATAATTCGCGGGGATCTACGGCTGAATTGACTGCTGGACTGCGTTGGTGCGTCAAGAATGGCATGGATGTGGTGAACGCCAGTCTGGGTACCATCGAGCAGCGCAATCCAACCGAACTTTCAAATGTTTGCGACGAAGCGCTCTACAAAGGTGTCACAATAATTGCCGCGGCCAGTAATCGTGGTCGGGTGTCTTATCCAGCCAATTTGTCTTCGGTGATATCCGTTGATTTTGAACGCATGGATAAAATGGATTTCGACTACCGCACCGGCGAGCCGATAGAAATTGAAGCAAGCGGTGTAATGATTGAAGCTCCAAATCCCGAAGGTGGAACAAAATTCTACACCGGTACGAGCTTTGCCTGCCCTCATGTCTCTGGATTTGTCGCCCGATTGATGTCCGTTTATCCAAACATGCAACCGTTCGAAGTCAGAGCACTGCTCTATCATCTTGGCATGACCAAGGATTAATGGTCGCAATTGAACTCGCGACCACAACGGTTGCCGTATCCACAGGTCAGCATTGATCCGTGTCACGGAGCAGTCCATTATTAAGCGCGCTGCTTTGATGTCTTGCGGCAGTTAGTGGCGGTCGGAATTGATTGTTCTGGGACGGTGCGAGTTAAGCGCCGGCCTGGCGATGGTGGTAGCGATGCAGGACGTCATGCAAACAACGTTTGAGGCCATTAGGGACCAGGTTTCCCGTGTGGGCTATTGCCACCTCTCGGAAGGCTGGGAAGAAGGCCGGTTCCGCGATTTGTGCCTCGACTTTGGCGAAATTTTCTATGAAGCCGATGTCAAAATGGGAGGCGACCGCCCCCGGAATTACCAACTGCCGGAGGCCATCGGTTTTCATACAGATCATGTAACGGCTCAAACCGTGGCATGGTTTTGTCTGATTCCTGACGCTAACGGCGGCGCGATGCAACTTCTTGATCTCGACATAGCGCGCGCCCAAATGAGCGATGCGGAACTCAACGCGCTCTGCCGTGTTGGCGTCACCGATAACGCAGCGTGGGGCGGCGGTGAGCCAATTGCGTTGTGTGAGCCTGTGGGTGAGGGGGTCCGCTTCCACTATGTTCCCTGGCTGCGCATGTATCCTGCAGATGCCGAGGCAGGTCGGGCGCTGGAAAAATTCAATGACCTCGTAGATGAGGCCATTACGTCAGAACTGATCGATATTGACCTGGCGCCGGGTGATATTGTGGTTGTTGACAATTATCGGGTTGCCCATGGCCGGCGGGCAATCTCTGGCACAAGCCAGCGCCATCTGAAGCGGTTCTGGATGCGCAGGCCTGGTCCGCAGGAGACGACTGCATGAGTGATCCGAGCGTCCAGAAATGGATGGACAAGGTCAAACTGCTTGAGCGCGCGGGCGAGTATCTGGAAGCCGTGGATCAGGGTGAGCAGGCGCTAAAGCGTCTGCAGCGCCGTATTGAACCAGCGGACAGAGTGCGCCTGCAGTATCTGCTGGTCCGAACTCTCGCACGCAGCGGTGCGGTCAGCCGGGCCCTTGATCACTACAAGGAATACGGTCTGGACCAGGCTGCAATCGATGAAAATCCGGATCTGACGAACAGGGAAAAGCTCGATATCCACGCCTTGTGGGCCCGTATTTTGAAGGACCGGGCACTGCGGTTGTCAGAGAAAGAACGGGCGGCCGGGTTTGTCGCGGCAGCGCGCGCCTATGAAGAAATATTCGACCTGGAGCAAGACAGTTTTCCCGGTGTGAATGCGGCCACCTGATACCGTCTTGCACGCAAGGTCAAAAAGGCGCGTGAACTGGCGCAGGTTACACTTGTTGCCTGCCAGCGCGATTTCACGGGAGCCGAGTCCGCAAAGAAGGGTTCTGGCAGCTCAT
>JAJFHB010000144.1 GCA_021775795.1 Hyphomicrobiales bacterium
CGAGGAGTTTGAGCGTCGCAATGACGTTCAGGTAACGGGTGCGGTGTCTGACGAACTGATTGGTGCGCTTCAAGATCTCGGCCGTCCGGACGCATACACGGACAACAATCGTCATTGCGTTCCACTAAATGTGACCAAGACGATCACATGCGCGTTCGGTGAGCAGATGGTGGGCGATCAATGCGAGCCGATCTGCACCGCTCGAAATGCACATTGGGACGGCGGTCAATGCGTGACATGCGGCAGCAATGAGCGCTGGAATGCGGAGCGATTGCTCTGTGATGAGCGCCCGCCAGACTGTGACACTGCGACAACGGTGCTGCGCGGTGGTGAGTGCCGATGCGCCTTCGACAATATGGAGCGCGAGAGCGCCACGAGTTGCAGGTGTACAGGCAGCAGGCGCTTGGTTGCCGGAGAGGGCTGTGTTCGTCCTCAGCCCGATTGTCCATTTGGGCAGTTTTACAACCAGGGCACCGGCCAATGCGCCTTTATCTGCATTCCACCGGGCTATTCAACGGATGCGGGTTGTGCCTGCCCGGATGGGCAACGCTACCGCATCTTCAGAGGGGGCTGCCCGGAGCCTGAGCGGGGCGGCAGTGACCGCAGCCGAGCCGACTGACATCATAAACTTGCTGCCATCTGGCCCTACAACGCCCACACCGTCGCCACACTTTTGCCCGCCACCCCTGAGACGCTGACGCGTTCACAAACAGAAGGCGGAACCGATATGTTAGTGAAATCTATAGGCTTGGGCATCTTCATGTTGATGGTTGCCCCGCAAATACTTCCTTCAAAGGCATTGGCTGACTACACCTGCTGGAATCCGGCAATCTGCATTGCTGTATGCGGGTCTGAAACCTGCGTGGACAGTGCCCGGCAGGTCAACAATGTTACGTCGTTGAAAGCCGTGTCTACGGAAGTCCTGCAACGGGAGCTTCAGACAGCGCCCCGCAATTCACCCATACGCGATGCGACCAGTGCATTGTTGCAATCCCGCGGGTCAAGAAGCTCCTACACCTGCTGGAACCCGGCGATCTGCATTGCCGTTTGCGGCAGCAAGACCTGCGGCGAATAAACGATAAAGGTTAGCGCCGGCGCGCCATGATCAGGCCATCGCCGACGGCGAGCAGGTTTGAATCGACGCGCGGGTCGGCGCCGATCTTGAGGGCGAGAGCGCGGAGCAGTGCTGCAGTGTCACCCTGAGGTGTCTCTTCTGCAGCCTCTCCGGACCAGAAGATATTGTCGACAAGCACGAGGCCGTTCGGGCGAACGAGCTGAAGGCTTGCTTCGTAGTA
Source organism: Hyphomicrobiales bacterium (assembly GCA_021775795.1). Classification (GTDB taxonomy): domain Bacteria; phylum Pseudomonadota; class Alphaproteobacteria; order Rhizobiales; family JAJFHB01; genus JAJFHB01. The sequence goes on from JAJFHB010000144.1 coordinate 1,296, forward strand.
TTCTTCATAATTGCCCTTGTCCGCATCAATGAAGGCGAGGTCGAATAAGCCTTCCATGCCTTCATCGATCAATTCCCGGACTGTCTCGGTTGCGGCCTTGAGGCGGAGATCGATCTTGCCTGCAACACCGGCGCGCTCCCAGTATTCCCGGGCAACAGAGGTCCACTCCTCACTGACATCGCAGGCGATAATACGCCCGCTCGGTGGCAGAGCCATGGCCATGGCCAGTGAGCTGTAACCCGTGAAAACCCCGATTTCGAGCACCATTTGAGCATTGCAGAGTTTGACAAGTGTTGAGAGCAGGGCGGCCTGGTCATGGGTGACCTGCATCATGCCCTCTGCCATGACAGCTGTGCGCTCACGCAATTCCTGCTGAATTGCGGTGGGTTTCTCTGTCACTGCATTAATGTAATTTTGAATGTGCTCGGGGATCGGGGATTTGCCGGCCATAGACTTTTGCCTTTGGTGCTGTGCGTTTGGGTCCTCAAGGTGGAGGCTTGGCGCCTTCATTGCAAGAGGGCAGAGCTGGTACTGTTTGTCTGCTTGCCGCGAAATCCCCAAATGCGCTATTAGCAGGCACGAATGCTGTAAGTTGTAAGCAGTGGCGAATCAAATTCACGCACCCTGTCTGGAGCAGTCATGGCGAAACGTGACAAGCTGGTGAGGCCAAAGGCCCGGCTTCCCAAAGGCTTGCGCGACATCAGCGCAGACGAAACGCGGGCGACCGCGCGCATGCTGGCGGCTATTGAGTCCGTTTATGAACTCTACGGTTTCGAACCGTTGGAGACGCCGGCGTTCGAGTACACGGACGCCCTCGGCAAATTTCTGCCTGATCAGGACCGGCCCAACGAAGGGGTCTTTTCCTTTCAGGACGAGGACGAGCAATGGCTGTCGCTGCGTTATGATCTGACAGCGCCTCTGGCCCGTTATGTGGCGCAGAATTATGATGCTCTGGCCAAGCCGTTTCGCCGTTATCAGTTCGGTCCCGTCTGGCGTAATGAAAAACCAGGCCCCGGCCGTTATCTCCAGTTCATGCAGTTTGATGCGGATACGGTGGGCACAGCCTCTGTGGCTGCAGATGCCGAACTCTGCATGCTTGCGGCCGACTGCCTTGAAAAACTGGGCATCCCGCGTGGTGAATATCTGATGCGGGTCAATAACCGCAAAGTCCTTGATGGCGTGCTTGAAGAGATCGGTATTTCTGGAGAAGACGAAGGTTTTGCCTTACAGCGCCTCACCGTTTCTCGCGCCATCGACAAGCTCGACCGCCTCGGTGGAGAGGGTGTGAGATTGCTGTTAGGCACCGGACGCAAGGATGAATCGGGTGATTACACCAAAGGTGCGGGCCTAACCGGAAATCAGGCGGATCTGATCATGGCTTTCGTCGAAGCAGAGGCCTCCAGCAACGCCTCGGTACTGGCAAGCCTGCGTACCATTGTCGGCACAAGTGTCACCGGAGGTGAAGGCGTCGATGAGTTGGAACAGATCGCTGCCCTTTGCGAGGTGTCCGGTTATGATGAAACTCGCGTCAAACTCGATCCCAGCGTGGTGCGCGGCCTTGGTTATTACACCGGGCCCGTCTTTGAGGCCGAACTGACTTTTGAGGCCCGTAACGACGACGGGGACATTGTGCGCTTCGGCTCCGTTGGCGGCGGCGGCCGATACGACGGGTTGGTTCAGCGCTTCAAAGGCGTTGAAGTGCCCGCAACCGGGTTTTCCATCGGGGTCAGCAGGCTGCAGACAGCACTTGATGTAATCGGTGCCACAACAGGCGAGCACATTTCCGCCCCGATCGTGGTGTTGGTCATGGACCGTGACAGACTTTCCGATTCGCAACAGATGACATTTGAGCTCCGCGCCGCCGGCATACGGGCAGAAATGTATCTGGGCACTTCGGGCATGAAAGCGCAGATGAAATACGCAGACAAACGTGGCGCTCCCGCTGTGGTTATCGAAGGCGAAGACGAACATGCCGCCGGAACTGTCACCATCAAGGACCTCGAGAAAGGTTTGCGCATGTCGGAAGACATTACCGACAATGAGGAATGGCGCTCTGGCCGCCCAGCCCAGGTTACGGTGCCGCGCGGCAGTCTTGTTGAAGCCGTGCGCGACGTCTTGAACGCTCAAAGGGGCTAGCGGAACCATGTCGGGAAAAGATGCCCGTCTGCGCGCAGCCCTGGATGAGCAGGCGCGTAAGATCATGTCGCTGTTTCAGACAGAAGGTTATGCTCCGATCGAGCCGGATATCATGCAGCCGGCAGGCGTTTTTCTGGATTGCCTCGGCGAAGATGTGCGGTCGCGAACCTATGTGTTTACGGACCCTGCGGGCGATGAATTATGCTTGAGGCCTGATCTCACCGTACCGAGTTGCCGCTATTACGTCGAACACGGCCCGGCTGACTTCGGTACGGCCCGTTATTGCTATTCGGGTCCAGCTTTCCGCTTTCAGCCCGGCGGTGGTGATGGCATGCATCCTCGCGAGTTTGACCAGGCGGGGATAGAGTATTTTGGCGATGACGATCCGGAAGTCTCTGATGCGGATATCATCGCGCTTGCGGTCAAGGCCGTCGAGAGCGCCGGCCTCAGGCGTTTCAGAATAAAAATCGGCGATCTGAGATTGTTCAACGCGCTGCTGGAAAGCATTGAGATGCCACAGCGCTGGCGCCTGCGCCTGCAGCATCATTTCTGGCGCCAGAAAGCCTTTCGCGACACTCTTGCACGCATGTCCGGGGCCACCGCTTTTGATGCCGCAGACGAAGGCTTGCCCAACGCCAGTGATTTCCAACGCTCCCGTGCCGCAGCCGTTGCGGGCGTTGAGGCTGCTCTTGAGGCCAATGGCGTTCCCCTGATTGGCGGCCGCAGCGTTGAGGATATTGCCGAGCGCTTGCGAGAAAAAGCGGCTGACCGCAGTGCCGAGGCCTTGCCCGCAAAAAGCGTTCAACTCATCGAGCGATATGTGGGAGTGGCGGGAAATCCTCGGGATACACTGCATCGGATCATGAACCAGGTGGTCGCCGCCGGCGTCGATATGAGTACGCCGCTTGCAGCTTTCGCCCGCCGGATCACCCTTATGCATGAACGCAACATCGATATCGGGCTCTGCCGTTTTGAAGCCGATTTCGGCCGCAACCTTGAATATTACACAGGCTTTGTCTTTCAGCTTGAAGTCGACACGGAAACCGGTCCCGTGGCCATCGCCGGTGGTGGCCGCTATGACAATCTTCTGGCCGATATCGGGTGCGCCAAACCGGTCACAGCTGTTGGCTGCTCGATCCACACCGAACGCCTGCTTGCAGCCGTTAAGGGAGGCGCATGATGAGTGAGCCCCTGATTGTTGCCGTGCCGAGCAAGGGCCGGCTGATGGAAGACACGCTGGATCTGTTTACATCCGCCAACCTCACCATATCGAAGGCGGGCGATGAGCGCGGCTATTCAGGCGTTATGCACAATATGCCAGGCGTTGAAGTTGCCTTCATGTCGGCAGCGGAAATTACCCAACGTCTGCGCGAGGGAACTGTAGACATTGGTGTTACAGGCGAAGACCTCA
>JAJFHB010000145.1 GCA_021775795.1 Hyphomicrobiales bacterium
GGATTTGCGCAACTGTAGGGCCGCCCGGTCGTGCAGAACTCACAGTGCCCGCAGAAAACGGAAAGGCAGGTGATCACATGATCGCCGGGCTTCACGTAAGTGACCTCTGAACCGACCTGTTCGACGACGCCGGCTGATTCATGCCCCAGCACCGTTGGCGTCGGGCAGCCATACAGCCCCTCGATGTAATGCAGGTCGGAATGACAGACGCCGACAGCTGCCGTGCGCACAAGCACCTCATGAGACTTCGGCTTGTCGATGTTGACGTCTTCGATGCTGAGAGGCTTGTTAACCTCCCGAAATACCGCTGCTTTCATGATGTTCCCTCTCTGATTGACGGCCATGGTACCTGTTACCGCGATCAATCGCCAACCCCCAGAACACCCTCACTGCGGCAGAATGGTGCCGGTGCCAAGCCATGAACAGGCGCGGGCACGGCGAGATTGTGACGCTGCGGGCGTTTACGCAACGGCGACCCAACAATGGTCTGAAAATCATCTCTATCCCCGCACACGGCCGACCACTTGCGGGCCAACCGCCTCCGTAGCTTCTGCCCACAGACCGGATGATCGGTCTTAGACGCTTATCAACAGCGTCGAACCCACAAACAGGGAGCTAAATGACTATGATCAAGCAAATCCTTGCCGTTACAACGGGTACATTGTTCTTTGCCGCCGCAGCCGTGGCCGCAGAGGGTGATTTTCAGGCCGCCGACATCAATGCGGACGGCGTGTTGACGCTTGAAGAAGCCCAGGCAGCAATGCCTCACATCACGGACAACGTTTTCCGCGCCGCCGATGCCGATGGCAGCGGCACCCTCTCGCAGGACGAGTTTGCAACCATCGCAAGCTAACGCGCAAAAACCCTCGCCGCTCAGGCGGCGGGGGCAGCGTTGGCGACAGCCTGCTTGAACTGATGGTCTCCGATGATCTGTCACCGCTCATTGAAAACAGGCCCGACGTTGCTCATCATGTGGCGCAACGATTTCTGATTGAAAGTGCCGCGCAAGGAGCTGTGGGCAAACTTGATGCTGCGGCTGCGAAACTGACACGCGCACCCAATCCAAGTTTGCCTCGCGTGAGTCTGTGGTCCCGACAATTCTTAACACGGGTTCTTTGCGGGGTTCGATGTTCGCCTCCATCTCCCACTTTGAAACGCTGGAAGACGTTGCCGGATGATTTGAAGGTCGAACTTTACTTTCCAGCAAACGATGCAACCGCTGATGCTTTCGAGCGCAGGGCCGCCTCGAGGAAGGCTTAGCAAATGATGATAAATTTCGGCTCTGAATTGTCTTACGACCACCGCACTTCAGACATAGCGTCGGTCAATGTCAGGAAGGGGTTGGCTGTTAGAACGGAATTCCCAACTGTGCTGAACCGCCATAACTCACATAACCACCGGAACCAAGGCCGGTTATGTTGCTGCGCAGACCCAGAGTGAAGCCATCCAGAGCTGCGTCAATGCCAGCGCCTATACTGGCGGATGCGAGATCACCGAGGTCTGGCAAGCCTGAAGCGGGAACATTACCCTGATTTGAAAAATCATAGACGAAGTAGCCAGCTACCCACGGCGTAACGGTGCCGTCAGGTGTGTGCAGCACGTAACCAAGTTTGGGACCAACAGTGACCCGTCCGGCCCTAACCGTGTTGGAGCCATGCGCCAGTGCTGCGCTATCCACGTAGCTTTCCTGTTTCTCGACTGCATAGGTAAAGCTGACGGAAGGCTCAATAAAGAACACCCCGCGTTCAAATTTGCCCGTCAGGTTAGCGGCAAAAGTATAGCGGTCTGCGTCAAAATCGCCGATCGTTGCTCCAACGCGGTTATCATAGTCGGAACGCGTGTACGCAAAGAGCGCATCCAGAATGAGAAATTCGGAGAGCTGCACACCGATATAGGGTCCGACCGAAAAACCATCCGCCTCGAATTCGCCGCTTCCGCCGGCTGTTTGCGTGTCAAGGTTTGCCGAATTGTAGCCGCCGAGCACGCCAACAAGAAAACTGTCCGTAAGTTTGTAGTCGGCGCCACCAATGATGTCCGCAAGCAGACCGTCGAAGCTTGAGCCATCGCCATCATAGTAGTTGAGCTCGCCCCTGATCCAGATGTTGAACATTTGATCAACCGCTGCGACCGGGTTGTAGGCTGCAGGCTCAATTCTTGTATTCGCATTGTTTGAGGCGGATATGATGGCGCGCTTTTCTTCATCAATTTCACGGGACCGACGGGCAAACCACTCCTGTACGCCGGAAGATTGTGCATAAGAACTTGTGGCAGAAACGGTCATGACGCCACCGCCGCTGAAGCGCCCACCCACATTCTGGCTGACCCCGTCAATCTGGCTCTGGGCTGTTTGGCGCATGATCAAAGGCGTGAGGCCATCTTGCTGGCTGTCCAGAGTGCTTGATTCAGTGCTTCCAACGATCAACACGGTGAAGGCGTCAAGTGTGTCGCTGGATCCTGGCTTGTTCAACATGAACTGGTAGACGCTGCCGTTGAGTTCGAACCGCACGGTCGCAGCGAAGGGTGTGCCGGTGGCCGCCGGTAATGTCGTGACATTGCCGGCAGGACTTCCGTTGATCTGGACGTTCGTGAGTAATGACCCAAGACTGACTATCACACCAGGACCCGCAGTATTGGTGCCGATGTAGACAGCAAAACCACCGTCTGTCGGGATTAAATCGGGTGTAAGGAAAAGACTGCCTATGCCACCACGGACGTTGGAGCACCCGCCGGGCACCAAGACATCGCGGTCGATCGCGGCACCGCCCCGATCGACGTCAGGGGTATCGTCGATCGAAGGGTTACATGTAGACACAATCTGTGCGAACGCAGGTTTGGCAGAGCTTCCAATAAGGCCCATAACCACAAGGACGACTACGGTCGACAGCCGTGCCAACGAATTCATTCCCCTGCCCTCACATTGCCCGGGTGCCTGACGCAACCCGTGCCCCCCAGGATCCGGAACACTTTCCTTGTAAAGCGAAGCGCCCGTAGAAGGATTGTGACAGATGTATCAAAGGGATGCGAGTCGTTACTGGCACTTTCGTGTAATCGGCAAGTGTTGTTGCAAGCAGGTGACGATGCACTGCAAATGAAGGACGTACGTACAGCCTGACGGCTACAAGACATCAGGTGAAGAGCACGGCGCAGCGTACCTCGATGCTCCAGCGATCAGGCGCATCCGGCGACGCCGACGGATCGTCGAAGGCACTGTGAAAACTGAAGGTGCAAGGGGCATCCGTGTTCGTGCCGTCCGCCTTCGCGCCTGCCGAGCGGGCCAGTTCTCCATCCGAATCCCATTGCTTTATC
>JAJFHB010000146.1 GCA_021775795.1 Hyphomicrobiales bacterium
GCGAAATCGCACTGGCTGCAGCCATGAACCATGCAAATGTGCCGGTGCGTCGAAAACCAAGAATAGCGCTGCTACCCACAGGCGATGAACTGGTCACACCAGGCACATCACCTCGCCGCGAACAGATCATTGCTTCAAACAATTACGGCCTGGCCGCCATGGTCGAAAGCTGCGGCGGTGAGGCTATTGATCTTGGCATTGCTCCTGATGACCTCGCTGCGCTGCGGGCACAGATAGACGCCGTGAACAACGTGGATATTCTAGTGACGCTGGGCGGGGCATCGGTGGGTGATCACGACCTTGTCCATAAGGCACTAACAGATTGTGGCATGAGGCCGGATTTCTGGAAAATTGCCATGCGACCGGGAAAACCATTGATGTTCGGGCGCATCGGCGACCTGCGAGTACTTGGCCTTCCGGGAAACCCCGTATCCTCCTTCGTCTGTGCTCACGTTTTCCTTCGCCCCCTGATAGACGCCCTGTTGGGGTATGCATCAAGGCAAACACGTAACACAGCCCTTCTTGGCGAAGACATTGGCGCCAATGACGAACGGCAGGACTACATGCGCGCACTCCTCAGCGAGGATGGGAACGGCCGCCTCATCGCAACCCCGTTCGAAAAACAGGATAGTTCGATGCTGCGCACTTTCACTGCAGCAGACTGTCTGGTCATCAGACCTCCCCATGACAAAGCGCGAGAGGCCGGGGAAAGTGTCGAAATCGTCGAAATCGACATCTAGCTCAATCTCGAATCACCGCGGATACAGGCAACAAAAAACCGTCACAGTCGCCTCAAGCTATCTGGGCACGCCCCACGAACCTCCCTTCCCAAACACAGCCACCGCCAAACACAGTTCAATCCGCGAAACTCCATCCGTTGGCGGAGCAACCCCAAAACCCGCATAATTCTGCAATTTTTGCTGTCTCAGATTGTCCCGAGGGGTAACTGGCCGTGTTCTCTCAATGAATTTTGTTTACTCCCCCTTAAGTGTTGCCGAACATAACTAGAACATATAAAGATGTTTATGATTTGTTCTACATCTGGAAACATTTGAAGCGGAGCTGGACGCAATCATGCTGACGCGTAAACAACACGACCTTTTAATGTTCATCCATGAACGCCTCAAAGAAACCGGCGTCCCTCCTTCATTTGAAGAAATGAAAGACGCCCTGGATTTGCGTTCAAAGTCCGGCATCCACAGACTGATGACCGCACTGGAAGAGCGCGGCTTCATCAGGCGCCTCCCTCACCGGGCGCGGGCAGTGGAAATCGTCAAGCTACCGGAGTCCGTAAACCCCGGCCTGGCATCAGCGAAACGCGGCTTCAATCCAAGCGTGATCGAGGGAAGCCTCGGCCGTGTACGTCAGGAAGTAGAGGAAAACGGTAAGGAAACACCACGAGCAACCGTACCGGTGATGGGACGAATTGCTGCCGGTGTTCCCATATCAGCTATCCAGGACCACTCGCACAATATCGCTGTTCCGCCGGAAATGTTGTCGAGCGGTGAGCATTTCGCGCTGGAGGTCAAGGGTGATTCGATGATCGAAGCCGGCATTCTTGATGGCGACACGGTCGTTATTCAGCGCTCTGACACCGCGAATAATGGTGAAATCGTTGTGGCATTGGTCGATGATGAAGAGGCAACTCTAAAACGATTGCGACGCAAGGGTGATTCAATCGCTCTGGAAGCAGCCAACAATGCCTATGAAACCAGGATTTTCGGGCCAGACAGGGTTCACGTTCAAGGGCGCCTGGTCGGCTTGCTGAGACGATACTGACGCCGGTACTCCGTCATAAGATCTGCACGAAGTTCCTCGTCTCACCTTAGGAAACCAAAGAGATAGTGGCTCCAATCCTGAAGTTTGCCGGCAATCCGTTCGAGACTGTCTGCAAGCTTGTCCTCAACGTTTCGCTCATGCCCATCATCAGCGCCTGATGACGCACCTGAGCAATCCTGATCGTCATCGCCCGCTTTTTCAATTTCATCACTCATTATCAGAACCTTCCACCGGCAGCGGCCGCGCCGCCCCTGGCACCCAGGGGCGCGTTCCAAGCTCTTCGCGCGCTGTGTGGACAATCAACTCACCCTCATCCCAGTATATCGAGTGTGCTCCATTGTTATAGACATCCCACCAGTCAATTAGGATTGCAGGTCCATCACATCCAGAGCCGATGGGAATGCGGGCGATGACAACATCAACACGCCCGCAGGCATCCCACAACGCTGATGCGTGAGTAATCCATGCAACAGCGACACCATCAATCGTGACACCAAAACACCCGTGCTGATCACATGACAGCCCGGCACGCTGCTTTGCTTCACTCAGCGTGACCGCATCCCCATCTGCGCTTAGCCACCGTTCCGCAGCAAACCGTCCAGCACGGCTATTAGTCAGAACAAGTTCGCCATCTGCATTTCGTAGCGCCATGGTCTTGGCTTCCCGCTCAACCAGAATAGCAGGCTCTGACCGCACGCCTCCGCTGGCAATGCCACCTGCAATCAACAGCACGCCCAGAAGACGCCATGCGTGTTGCCACAAACTCAGCCACAACATACCGCCAACGACCATGAGCGCAGATACAAACGGAATGGCGCCAACAACACTGACCGCACCTGGAAACTCTGCAACCCATCGGGCCACAACAATAATGACGCCGGTTCCCCAAGCAGCAAGAGGCAGGACCAGTTGCTCGCCACCAAACGGCATCACCAGCACCGATAGCAATGCCAACGGCATCACCAGCATTGCCATGATTGGAACCGCAAAAAGGTTCCCGACCACGCCATAGGAAGCAAAGGTGTGAAAATGAAAGGTGCCTACCGGTCCCGTGGCGAGCCCCGCCAACACTGTCGTCGTTACCACGCCGGAAAAATAAAACACCAGGCGGCGGGCGACAACGATGAAACGCGTTCCTGTCGCCTTTGCGGTATACGCCACCCGGCTTCGCCAAGCGCCATACCACTCGTAAAAACCAATAAGAACGGTAACGGTGATGAATGACATCTGGAAACTGACATCAACAATGCTCTGCGGGCGAAGAAGAAGGATAGCCATTGCAGCCAACGCGACGTTGCGGATGCTGATTGCCGGGCGGTCAACGAGTATCGCCAGGAACATTATAGAGATCATGATGAAGGCGCGTTGCGTCGACACCGAAGCTCCGGATAAAACGAGATAGGCACAGGCCATTAGCAGCGCTGTGACCGCCGACCATTTCTTGATGGGAAAGCGGAGCGCCAGAGATGGAAAAAGGGCAAGAAATGCCCGAACCGCTCCGAACATTGTCGCCCCCACCAGAGCCATATGCAAACCAGATATTGCCAGAAGATGAGCAAGACCGGCCGCTCTCAGCTCACTTACGGTTTCACTACTGAGATCGGCACGGGCACCGGTCGTCACGGCAACAAGAAAAGCTGACGACTGCCCTTCGACAATACCGGATATTCGGTCAGCAACACCAATCCGTAGCCCATGAATGAGCGCCGTAAGACGCACGTTCCAGGGTGCAGGACCGATATCCACATCTTTTGCAGGACTACCAAAAATCTGCGCGGTTCCACCGATGCCCTCAAACCAGGCTCTGCGGGCGAAATTGAACGCACCAGGCTCGACTGGCCCCGGCAAGGGTTCCAACCGCACAGACGCATTAATGGCAGTGCCAACAACTACGGTTTCAGCACCATACAGATTCAAACGAATTTTCTGCGGTGTATCGTCAAGTTCCCAATCCGCGATGTGATCAACACGTAATACGGCCCGTTGCACACCTCCCTTGCGTTCTGCGCGCTCGATCCAACCATGCAAATCCACAATAGACGTTCGTTTATGGATGATCGCGGTGCCGCCCCAGTCTGCATGAGCCTTTGCAACGGCAAAGCCGCATACGAGACTTCCGATGACCAATGCAGTAACCAGATGGCCTCGTCGCACCAGAACGAAACAAGCAGCGAGACACAACACGGCAGCACTCACGACAAGTTCCGCACTCGGTTCGGCTTTCAAACCATAATAAGCGGCCGCTCCACCCCCCACGAGCACCGGAACCCACAGGACCCACCTGTCACGTTCTTGGTCAAGGAGGGCAGCAAGACGCCAGGGCATCGCAGGTCATGTACCTTTCATGTCGCAAACTCCGCGTCAAAAGCCCCTAGCTTCCAGAAATCCCAAATTGCAGAAGCCCAAACTTGCAGAAAATGACAATCCGTACCTCAATACAACCACGCACGGCAAAACGGGCGGGCTTTAAAAGATACATCACCGCTCGAGCTTCTACCAAACGGGATCATACTTACTCTCTGTTCCGACCTGTGTTAAAGGCAGGAGCCTGAACACTGAAGAATCCTGGGCGCGAAAGCTTGCTTCCTTCCGCCTATTCAACTCTGACAACAGCAACTCCCATCAAAGGTATTAGGACCCATGACAAGTCCCGTGGTGACCAGATTTGCGCCATCCCCAACAGGCTTTCTTCATATCGGAGGTGCACGGACCGCCCTCTTCAATTGGCTGTTCGCACGCCATCACAATGGAAAAATGCTGCTCCGCATCGAAGACACGGATCGCCAACGCTCCACACAGGGCGCAATTGACGCCATCCTTGATGGTCTCCGCTGGCTGGGGCTTGATTGGGAAGGAGAGCCGTTCTTCCAACATCAGCATCTTGAGAGGCACGCGGATATCGCACAGCTACTGCTGGACAGCGGAAAAGCGTACAAGTGCTACTGCACGTCGGAAGAACTGGAAAAGATGCGTGAGGCAGCCCGCGAAGCAGGCAGAGCGGCCTCATATGATGGTACCTGGCGCGATCGCGACGCTTCAGAAGCGCCAGAAGGCATAAAACCGGTCATTCGCTTCCGCAGCCCCGAGAATGGCGTGACGACCGTGGAAGATCACGTCCAGGGAAGTGTGACCGTTTCAAACAGCGAACTGGACGACCTCATTATCCTTCGCAGCGATGGCACCCCAACCTACAATTTGTCAGTTGTGGTTGATGATCATGACATGGGTGTGACCCACGTAATCCGTGGTGATGATCATCTCACAAATGCTGCTCGGCAAAGCCAGATTTATGAGGCCCTGGACTGGCCGGTTCCAGTATTTGCTCACATTCCACTGATTCACGGTTCCGATGGAGCCAAGCTCTCCAAACGGCATGGCGCCCTTGGCGTTGAAGCCTATCGGGACATGGGATACCTGCCGCCCGCCTTGCGGAACTATCTCGTCCGGCTGGGTTGGAGCCACGGTGATGAAGAAATCATTTCAACCGAACAGATGGTTGAGTGGTTCGGGCTTGAGGCCATCGGAAAATCTCCCGCCCGGTTTGATTTTGACAAATTGAACAACCTTAATGCCCACTATTTGCGCGCCACGGAAGATGAAACGCTTGTCTCAGAACTGAAGCAGTTCTGGCAAACGTCGGACGCATTTTCAGATTTGCATGACAAACTTAATCCTGAACGGACGGACCAGCTGCAACTTGCCCTGGCGCCTCTGAAAGAACGTGCCAAAACCCTGATTGACTTGTCGGAAGGCGCTTCCTTTGTATTTGCCGAGCGCCCCCTCACCCTCGAAGACGGAGCAGCAAAGTTCATTGACGAGGAAGCAAGGCGCACACTTGCAGCGCTTTGCCCAGAGCTGGAAGCGCTTGGCAAATGGTCGCTTGCCACCGTCGAGGCGGCCATACGAAGTTTCACCGAACAGCAGGGCTTAAAGCTTGGAAAAGTGGCGCAGCCTCTCCGCGCGGCTCTTACCGGCACAACAAAATCACCAGGAATTTTTGACGTTCTTAATATTCTTGGGCGAGAAGAAACGCTTGACCGCATTCGCGATCAACTATGAACTAGTGCACAATTTTTGGGCAACAGACTAACTTGCCTCTTCTTGTGCCGCCTGTATTATGAACACTACCTTCGTACATACGTCTGTATGCTGGAGGGGGGCCACATCAGTTTCACACCATACCAATGGCCCTGTGCTGCAAACTGTATACTCGGCGGCGCGCCTGTATCTTTTAGATGAATGTTTTTTCTTACACGCATGGGAACCACATGAGCGGCAAACTCACACCTACATCAACAGCCAAGCTGGAAGTCGCCGGCGACAATTTCGACTTGCCAGTATACTCAGCTACGCTTGGACCAAGCGTCATCGACGTCACCAAGCTTTATGCTCAAACGGACATGTTCACGTATGATCCGGGTTACACGTCGACGGCCAGCTGTGTTTCACAAATCACCTATATCGACGGCGAAGAAGGTGTACTGCTCTATCGCGGTTACCCCATAGATCAACTCGCCGAACACGGTGATTTCCTGGAAACCTGTTACCTGCTCCTGTATGGGGAGTTGCCTGACAAGGACCAGCGTGCCGAGTTTGAAACCGCTGTTACCTATCACACTATGCTCCATGAGCAGATGAGCCGCTTCTTTACCGGCTTTCGCCGTGACGCTCATCCGATGGCAATCATGTGCGGTGTTGTGGGTGCGTTATCTGCCTTCTATCACGACTCAACGGATATCTCGGATCCCTGGCAACGCGAAGTCGCCAGCCGGCGGATGATTGCCAAGTTACCGACCATTGCAGCGATGGCGTATAAATATTTCATCGGTCAGCCGTTCGTCTATCCAAGAAACGATTTGGACTATGCCTCCAACTTTTTGAACATGTGCTTCGCAGTACCTTGCGAGGAATACAAACCAAGCCCGGTTCTTTCCCGGGCGATGGATCGCATTTTCATCCTCCACGCCGACCATGAACAAAACGCCTCGACATCAACGGTGCGTCTTGCAGGGTCATCAGGCGCCAATCCGTTTGCCTGCATAGCCGCCGGCATTGCCTGCCTCTGGGGCCCTGCACACGGTGGTGCCAACGAAGCCGCACTCAACATGCTCTCAGAAATCGGCTCAGTCGACCGCATTGGAGAGTACGTCGACCGGGCCAAAGACAAGGATGATCCCTTCCGATTGATGGGTTTTGGACACAGGGTTTACAAGAACTACGACCCCCGCGCCAAAATCATGCAGCAAACCTGCCATGAAGTTCTAGACGAACTCGGCGTGCACAATGACCCCTTGTTGAAGGTGGCAATGGAGCTTGAGCGCATTGCATTGGAAGACGAGTATTTTGTCGAGAAGAAGCTCTATCCCAACATCGACTTTTATTCCGGCATCACCCTGCGCGCACTCGGCTTTCCAACAAGCATGTTTACCGTCCTGTTTGCACTCGCGCGAACTGTCGGATGGATCGCTCAATGGAAAGAAATGATAGAAGATCCCAATCAGAGGATAGGCCGTCCCCGCCAGCTTTATATCGGCCCGGACGTCCGCGAGTATCTGCCGTTAGATCAGCGCTAAGAAACTGGCTCCTGTTTACAATTTCATGTGGTGACGCCAGTCCGGCGTCACCGCAAACGCCTATGGCCAAACCGTGAGGCCAACTCAGGGGACTGTGGACTGCGAGGCGGGTCGGCGCCGGGCGGGGG
>JAJFHB010000147.1 GCA_021775795.1 Hyphomicrobiales bacterium
ATAACGTCAAATTTTTGCGTCATGGATTTGCTCTTTCCAACTGCTTCATGATCAATTGACAACACAGAATTGAGTGCCCCGAGAGTTCTGTCAAATGGTACACAGCCACAGACACATCAAGGCACAGGTGTTTGTTCAGGAGTTCACAAAAACGACAACGGGTGCTGGTTCGATCTCCACCAGAAAATCCGGGCTGGCAAGGCAGGGCACACCGATCCAGGTGGCACACGGCAGCTCATCGCCAAAGACTTCCCTGAGCGCCTGGCTGACAGCTGTTCCCTGTCTCATACAGTCTTCGCGGATGTAGATACGAAGTGCAGCAACATCACCCAGCGAAGCGCCCGCATAGCTCAAAGCTGTTTCGAGGTTACGCAAACTTTGCACGACCTGGGCATACAGATCCCCCTGCCCCTCAATCACACGGCCTGCGCCCCAGGCAACTTGCCCGGAAACATGAATTGTCCGCGGGTCGCCTTCGACAATCACAATCTGTGAAAAGCCACTGCCGCTACTGTCAAACAGCTCTGGAGGGTTGATCCGCGTCATCTTCATAACTGTGGGCCTCGTTTGGCTACTCAGGCCGCCGGTGCTCGCAAGAACATGAACGTCGCCAGGATGAAAAAGACGACGAGTGGGCCATAAAAATGCAGGGCTGCCTTTACGCGCTCGCCGTCAACTTCTGGCCCAAAAGCGTTCTTCTTGAGCAGCCGCAACCACCAACTGGAGTGCTCAATTACGCCTTCCAGATGATCCTGACGCCGAAGCGCAAACCCCGCGGCCCGGAAAAATCCATAGATCCAAAGAGCAAAGAGCGCACAGAGAACGAGAAGAAGAGCTATATCGAACATGCACGAGGTTCCTTCGCTGGCTATCGTTTAAAGGAGTTCGTCAGTTGCAAGCGAAGCCAGGGCTTCCGGCGTATCCACATCCATCATAATGGCACGGTCGCCAAGCTCGACCTCACAGACATCTTCAGAAAATTGTCCGAGCAGGTGACGCGCGCCGACATCACCCCGCACAGCAGTAAATTCGGGAAAGTAGCGCGCGCTCCACAAAACCGGGTTTCCGCGCTTGCCATCGAGGACAGGCACGCAAATGCCGCGGCCCTCCTCAGGATCGAAAGCTGAAATCAGGCGGTTGATGTGATCAGGACCAACGAGTGGCATATCGCCTAAACAGACGATTACGCCGTCCACATCTCCTGCAAGCGCTGAGATTCCTGCATTCAATGAAGTTGAAAGCCCCTCTGCAAAATCTGGATTCTCGACAAAGCGCACGTCAAGATCGACAAGTGCTGCGCGGACATCGTCAGCCTCGTGCCCAAGCACGACAATCACCTCACCAACCTTGCTGGCTTGCACATTCTCCACCACGTGACGCACCATCGGTTTGCTCCCGACGCCGGCTAGCAGTTTGTTTTCTGACCCCATGCGCCGCGACTGGCCGGCTGCAAGGACAACGCCCGAAATGCGGGCCGCCATCGGAGCCTCGCTGGACCCCGCCCTCTCGCGGGGGCTTGGGCGAGAGGGGATCTCTTTCAACAACCCACCAGCGCCCATTGCGGCAACATCTGCGCCACTAACGTCTATCCCCGCCAAAGTCCGTTGCAGAACCCAGTCAAAGCCGTTGAGTTTCGGCGAACGGGCACAGCTTGGAACGCCGATCACGCGCGTCTCGCCAAGTTTACCAAGCATCATCAGATTTCCCGGGTCGACCGGCATACCCAGGTGCACAACTTCACCGCCTGCCTTAACAAGCCCTGCAGGAATGATGTCGCCACGGTCAACGATGGCTGAAGCGCCAAACAGCAAAATTGGCGCACAGCCTTGCCCTGCCAGGTCTTGAACTGCGGCAGAGACACTTTCGATAGTGTGGTCACACTCCACGACCTCTCCAAGAGAGCTGCCAAGCTGCTCAAGCCGTTGCGCCATGGAACGCCGGCTTTTTTCTATGATCTTGTCCTTCGTCTGAGACAAGCGGGTCAAAATGAGGCCTGCCTTTGCTCCGCAAAAGGCTGCAACACTCACGAGTGGACCACCATCACTGCAAATTTCCAGCGCCTCGTTCAAAGCAACTTCAGGCACGGCGAACGGTATGATTTTGACAGTCGCCAGCATTTGCCGGGTTGCGACCTGCTCGAAGCTCTGAACAGTGGCAATGGTAATGCTTTCAGACAGGGCGTTCAGGGCGTTTACCCGTGCCTCATCCACAACGACCAGGCCATCACGATCCGAATAGATGTTGGCGCGGCCCGTGAAAGGTGCCGCATTCGTCGTCCCCTCTCCCACCGCGGACCGGGCCAGAAGATCAGCAGCAACATCCTCGCCGACATCACCCGGTTCCAGGCGAGCCGCTATGACAACTTCCTTGCCTGCCGCCTTGAGCGCGGCAACATCAGCTGCCGTCAGGGCCCGCCCTTTCTTGAACACACCATCTGCAAGGCGTACCGAATGCGCCAGAATGGCGCCTTCCGCCTCGCTCAGATCAATTTCACCGAATTTCATGGCCCTCAGCCTGCACTCCCAAGCCGCAACACAGACGTGACTTCGGCGAGAATGGATATGGCAATCTCGGCCGGTCCGCGTGAGCCGATGTTGAGACCGATGGGCCCATGAATGCAGGCAAGAGCCTCATCATCAAACCCGTTGGCTTTGAGCCTTTCCAAACGCGCCGCATGGGTTCGCGTCGAGCCCAGCGCGCCGATGTAAAAACACTCACTGTTGAGCGCAAACGAAAGCGCTGGATCATCAATTTTCGGATCATGAGTCAGGGCAAGCACGCAGGCGCGATGGTCGATACCAAGTGTTGGCAACACCTCGTCCGGCCACTCCGCCATCAAAGTCACATTTGGAAAACGCTCATCTGTGGCAAAGGCACCGCGCGGATCAATGATGGTGACGTCGTAACCTGTCGCCTGTGCCATGGGAACCAGATGCTGTGTCATGTGCACAGCGCCTACAACGATCATGCGCAAAGGCGGATTGTGAATGTGAATGAAGTACTCGACGTCGTTCAGTGAGATGGTGCGGCTCTGGTCGCGCCGGAACGCGTCAGCCACCTGTTCGCTCAAGCCCTTAACTGAAGGCTCTTCTCCGCGCGCAATCAACGTCTGTGTGCTGCCTTCGAGCTCGGTGATAACGGCCACGGCCTGACGCTGCGCCCGCGCCTCTCGCAGTTTCTCCAGAAGCTCACGATTCATCGCTTCGCCTCAACCGAGCTTTTCGACGAGAATGCGGATGGTGC
>JAJFHB010000148.1 GCA_021775795.1 Hyphomicrobiales bacterium
GAGAAGGTCGAGGATCCAAGAGCACCGTTGAACGAGGCCTCTCTAAATGCTGAAGGTCTGATCAAACTATCAGTTGGCCGAAAGAAGCACGCCCTGTTACGTCCCAGCTAGATCGCGCGCCAAGCGCTATTGCGCCGGGAACCACGAATGACACTTCAGCTCAGCGTTCAAGCCGCTGCGGACTGTGTCCGCCCGTGCCGAAACCCGGATCATCAAACTGTTCGAAGTTTTCGGTTGGTGCGTCAGTGGTCGGCGCATTGCCAAACTCGAATATGCGCTTAAGAAATCCCGGTGCCAGGGCGGAGACAGGATTAATTGTAATTCTCGGCTGCGCCATGCTCCCTGTGAGCGCGAAGGTCACACCGATGAGGCCTTGCCCCTGCCCGCCAAGAAGGGCCTGTCCCAGTATGGGTACATTGCCCAGAGCTGCATTAAGAGCGTAGGCCGGCGTCAGAGTACCTGCGAGGTTGAGGGCACCATCATCGCGGCCAATTGTGCCCCGTGCGGATGCGCCAACCGTTGGCCCATGTACTATGACTTCATCGACGATACGAAAGAGTGTTTCATCGATCACGAACGACATGCGGAACCGGTCAAATTTCGTGACGTTCACAGTACTCTGGTTCGATGATTGGTTTCCCTGCAGCGACCCGGCAAGGCTTGAAAGCGCAGGTTCGTCGATCACCTCGAACTGATTTATGCGCATGCGGCCTGACTGCAGTTCGCCGCTTTCAGGCGAACCCATGATCGCGTCCAGTTTGAGCGTGCCGCCGCTAACGCGTGTATATAGATCAATGGCGCGTAATATTGCCCCGGCGTTACCCGCTTGAACCTGCAGAGTTCGCCCGCTGCCGTCGCCCGGTGACATAATTACTTCCAGCTGCCGGCTATCAGCGAACAAGCCGGCCATGTTCATCTCACTAACAGTGCCGCCCTGGCCCGACATCGTCAGATTGACGTTGGTCAGGTGCTCATGATTGTGCAGGAACAGAGTATTGATCTGTGCTTCCACAGAAACCCGCATCGAAGGATCGGCATTGCCACCGCCGCTCAACGCTTCTTCATTCTCATCACCGCCGAACAGATCACCAATGATTGGCCTGCCGTCCAGAGAATCACCGCGCACGTAGGCCGACACATGGTCCGGCGCATCGCGAACAGCCGACATGGCAAGCCGGTTTCCCTGCCCCAATGTCAAAACGGGCAGCTCGGCTGATTGAAATTCCCCGTTGCTGTTCAATGTCAAATTGCCCTGAACAGACAGGTGGTCCGGGCCACTGATGTGAAGATTTGAAATCTGGTATTTGGACGCATCAGAGACATCAAGATTAAAAGTCGCAGTGGCACCCGCTCCGCCGGCCTGCCGCCAGCCAAGGGCATCCACATAAAGATCGGTGCCCGAAAGGTCCGCGTTGAACTGCAGAATGTCCATCCTGCCGCCGCGCTCCACAACGGTCACTTCGATAGGAACAGAGCCCGTTAGAAAACGGGATACATCCAAATTCAGACGGGCCCGTTCACTGTTAGTGAGTACGGCCCGCGCCACAATCCTTTGAGAATTGTCAGGCGATGCAGTGAAATCCTCAGTCCAGCTAACATCGGTGTTCACACCATTGACGAGTACACGTCCCTGACCACTGAGACCGCGTTTATCGACGTCCAGCGTGACTGAGCCACCATTGACGTTTACGCCTGCCATGATACCGGCCATCGCGACATTGGTCAGCGTAGATCTGGCGGCAATCTGCACGTCATCAAATGTCAAATTGTTGCGCATCGGCATTTGCAATTGGAGATTGGTCTCAGACTGACCGCCAATAGCATCGGGATGCATTCCAGCCTTGGTGGTGTACCCGAGTGGATCGTGATCAATCAGTCGCAAGATTGCTGATGTGTCGCCACTCAGGTTTGCTTCGATCTGACCGATTGAACCAAGGGGCACAAGTTCGTCCATAAAGAACCGGCCGGAGTTGACTTGTATCTGCTCTCCTGAATCCAGATTGACGACGGCGGATTCCAAATTGAGCTCAAACTCGTTGCCGCGAAGAATGCCCTCCGCAACGGCATTTTCAAGCGGAGGAAGATCCCTGAAGTATCTGGTTTTTGCATCTTCAACCCGAAACGTGAGGGTAAGTTGCTCGTCGGGAAGTGCTTCTTTGTCCAGCGCCCCTGCGAGTGCCTCCGATTGCAGGTTTACACTAAGCCGCCCCTCACTGATGATGCCTTCTTCAAAATGTTTGATAATCCAGGCCCTGGCGCGGGGAGCTGCGGCAGGCGGCCACAGCTTCACGAGCATCGGCAGCGGGATGTCCCGCACTACGCCCCGCAGAAACACCGCGGGAACTTCCGGCCCTTCAATAAAGGTTCCCCGGAGCTGAATAGAGGCATCGCCGGCTCGCATGGCCAGAGTTTCGACATCAAGTCGCCCCTCTTCCAAAGCGGCAAGGCCGCGCAATTCAAACCGGTCAATCGAGAGCTGGTCGTTTCTGGAGCCGTCAGTATCGAGGCTCACATTCTGTGCGATCAACTCGTACTGCAGGCTTTCGATTTTGCCGTCTTCGTTTCGGACAGGAGACAGACTGCCATTAATGGTCGCGCGTGATCCGCCAACCTGTAGCGAGGAATCTTCAATCTGGATGGCGCCGGTCTCCGGCACGTACAAAAGATTGACCGCTCCTTCGTCGATAAGAAGCGACTGAGTGATGTATCTCGGGAAGCCCACTCGCCCGGCACCAATTGACAGTGTCGCATCAGCAGAAATCAGGCTGCCATCGCCCGTAAACTGCAGGTTGGCATCGCCATTTATCGGCAGTTCAACTTGTGCCAGATCCGAAAGCACAAAGACTTCATCCGAGATGTCTGCAGGAACGAAATCAGTCACTTTCACATGCGCCGTATAACGCTCCGTCTCGGCGACATAGTCTGCAGCAATCTGAACGCCCCAGGGGCTCGCGCCACTGGCAACCTGTCCGTATGCGAGGAGAGACACGCCATAGGGAACTCTCTGAAACACGAGGTTCGTCTTTGGTGCATACCAAATGGCGTCGTTTACTTCGTCATAAACAGACACAGCGGCATCCGTGATGGAAATGGACATAATGTGCGATGAGGCACCGCCCGCTCCCGCTGCACCGACGAGTTTGCCCAACAAGGCCGCAAGGGCACCGCCTTCCGCATCCCGCAGATCAGAGAGCGTTTCTGTGGTGCCATCCCCGGAGGGTTCCGTCACAACGGTGGTGGCCTCATCAGCAGTTTCTGCCACCTGCCCGGGTGCTGCATCTCCAAAGCCGAGCTCCAGTCCGCCTTCGAGAGTGCGTCTGACGAGAATTCTAGGGCCGATAAACTCAAGCCTCTCGGGCCTGATCTCGCCTGCAAGCAACGCCGCGCTGCTGAGGCCGACTTCGGCTCGCGGCGCACGGGCTATGAGCTGGCCGTCCATGTCTTCCAGTTGCGCTTCACGCAGGCGCAGATGAACAGTGCTGCCGTCGGCGTCTCGCTCGATAACGGCATCACGCACGCGAATGCGCATACCATCAAGGCTGGAGTTGATTATGTTCTCAAGCGGACCACTCAGAAACCCAATCGTAACCGGGCCCTGCGACAGACGCCAATAGCCGACTCCAGCAGCGACAACCAGGAATGCAAAGCATCCCAGCAAGCTGTAGAGGGCAACTCTTCTGGCTCTTCTGCTCAAGGGTTCGACTTCCCTGGCCGCTAATCGGCACAACTGCAACCCGGCTTTCGCCTCATTGCACCATCGCTTAAAACCACACTCCACCCACGCAAAAGCCACAGTGCCCCTGAAGGCTCC
>JAJFHB010000149.1 GCA_021775795.1 Hyphomicrobiales bacterium
TGGCTTGGCACCCAGGAGATGATGGAAGCCTTCAAGTTCATTTTTGAGGAAACCGAGTGGGGGTGGTTCCAGGCCCACGCTTACAAGTTCAATGCGGATACCTCGACATTCATCATCGAGACAACGGATGAGACCTGGACAGCAGCGGGCCTGGATCGCATGGAGGCAGATGAAGGCATCCGCTTTTGTGAGAAGCTCTTCGCAGACTACCTCGGTGGAAATGCCCTCATGTCCAATGCGCGCCACCTGCGCGGCTCGAACATATGGATCAACTTCCCCCGCGTGCTGACCGAAAATTGGGTGAAGGACAACATCGTCCTCATGGGCGATGCCGCCCACAGCGCGCATTTTTCCATCGGCTCGGGCACCAAGCTTGCGCTTGAAGATGCCATCAGTCTGGCACGCCACTTCCGCAAGACGGGCGGGACGATCCAGGACGTGCTCTATGCCTATCAGGAAGAGCGGAAAATCGAAGTTCTGAAGCTGCAATCAGCGGCACGAAACTCGACAGAGTGGTTTGAACACGTCAGCCGATATGCAGACATGGCGCCGGAACAGTTTGCCTATTCATTATTGACGCGCAGCCAACGCGTCAGTCACGAAAACCTCAGGTTACGCGACCGCGGCTACCTGGAATCCGTTGAGATGTGGTTTGCCGAACAGGCAACCGGTCAGAAGCAGGACGTTCCCGTTCCACCCATGTTTACGCCGTTCCGCCTGCGCAATATGGAACTGTCGAACCGCATCGTCGTGTCGCCCATGGCAACTTACAGCGCTGATGAGGGCATGCCGAACGACTTTCACCTCGTTCATCTGGGAAATTTTGCGCTCGGTGGAGCAGCGCTTATTTTCACCGAAATGACGTGTGTGTCGCCGGAAGGCCGCATCACGCCGGGTTGCCCCGGTATCTGGTCAGATGAACAGGCTGCCTTCTGGAACCGTGTGACGGACTTCGTCCACGATCGTTCTGACGCGCGCATCTGCTTGCAGATCGGGCACGCCGGTCGCAAGGGGTCGACCCGGCTTGGCTGGGAAGGCATGGATCAGCCGCTTGATGAGGGCAATTGGGAAGTCATCGGGCCGTCCCCGTTGCCCTGGGGGGCGAACAATCAGGTGCCGCGACAGGTCACACGCGCGGATATGGACAAGGTTGTTGCCGATCATGTGACGGCAACATTGAAAGCTCATGATGCCGGCTTCGACATGATTGAACTCCATGCAGCCCACGGGTATCTGCTGTCGTCATTTGTGTCACCGCTCAGCAACCAGCGCACGGATGAATTTGGCGGGTCACTGGAAAACCGCATGCGTTTCCCCTTGGAAGTGGTTGAAGCGATGCGGAGCGGCTGGCCGGAAGACAAGCCTATGTCGGTGCGTATTTCAGCAACTGACTGGCATCCTGACGGCGTAACGCCGGATGAAAGCGTTGCAATCGCCGCCATGCTGAAAGACCGCGGTATTGATCTGGTTGATGTATCGGCGGGACAGACTTCGACGGAAGGCAAACCAACTTATGGACGCATGTTCCAGACGCCGTTTGCCGATCGCATTCGCAATGAAATCAAAATAGCGACGATGGCTGTGGGCAATATTTTCGAGCCGGATCACGTGAATTCCATTCTCGCGGCGGGCCGCGCCGATCTTGTCGCCCTAGCGCGGCCGCATCTGGCAAACCCGCGCTGGAGCCAGCACGCCGCCGCTCAATTGCGCTTCGAGGCCATGCAATGGCCGCCACAATATCTGAACGGCCGTGCTCAGTATTTGCGCAACCTGGAACGTGCAGACGATATGGCAGTGAGAGCATAGATGGCCGGCACAATGCAAAACATCGAGGGCAAGCACGCGCTGGTGACCGGTGGTGGCTCGGGCATTGGGGCCGCAATTGCTCAGGCGCTGAGCCGGGAGGGGGCCACTGTCTCCCTTGTCGGTCGGAGCATCGGCAAACTCGAACATGCACAGCAGGAGCTTTCGCTTTCCGGTGGCGTTGCATCTGCCGATGTTTCAAATCCCGAACAGGTTGCTGCGGCGCTGTCCTCTCTGCGCGAAGCGCACGGCGCTTTCGGCATTGTCGTCAACAATGCCGGCGCAGCCGAGAGCGCGCCGTTTCAATCGATGTCGTTTGAACTCTGGCAGTCAATGCTGGCAGTCAATCTGACCGGCACGTTTCTGGTGACGCAGGCCACACTTGAGGACGTAAAAAACACAAGCGGCGGCCGCATTGTGAACATCGCCAGTACGGCGTCCCTCAAAGGTTACGCCTATGTTTCGGCGTACTGCGCCGCCAAACATGGGGTGCTGGGGTTGACCCGCGCCCTGGCTCTTGAGCTTGCGCGTAAGGATGTCACCGTCAATGCCGTGTGTCCCGGTTATACGCAGACCGATCTTCTCGATCGCTCCGTTTCCAAGATAACGGGCACCACGGGCTTGAGTGAAAGCGAAGCCCGCGAGCGCCTTTCCGCTGGTAATCCGCAAGGCCGCTTTGTGACCGCTGAGGAAGTTGCAGACACGGTGACGTGGCTTTGCGGAGAGGCGGCGCGCAGTGTGACCGGTCAGGCAATTGCAGTCGCTGGTGGAGAAGTAATGTGATGGCTCAGGCAACAGCGGAGAAACTGTCGTCGGACACCGGCGATGATGGAACGGACGGCAAGACACCGCTTAAGCTGTGGCTGCGTTTGCTGTCTTGCTCGACACTTCTCGAAACGGAACTGAACAGGCGATTGCGGGCGCGCTTTGACACTTCACTCGCCAAGTTTGATTTCATGGCTCAACTGGCACGGGTTGGCGCCGACGGCATGACCATGAGTCAACTCGGCCAGCTTTTGATGGTCACTGGCGGCAACATTACTGGTTTCACCGACAGGCTTGAGCGCGAGGGACTTGCCAGCCGCCGGCCCCATCCTTCCGATCGCCGTTCTCAGGTTATCGCGCTGACTGACAAGGGGCGCGAAAATTTCGAGCGCATGGCAACAGTTCATGAGGGCTGGATACAGGAACTGATGGGTGATCTTCGAGAAGAAGAAATGGATCTCATGTTGAATCAGCTGGGTGATCTCAAAGACGCCGTAGCCGCAAAGCTCGGCAACAGGAGTGTTTGAATATGGGGCTTTTGCTTGATTATGAAGCGCAGCACTTCAGCTGGAAAGTTGACGGCAGGGTCGCCATTGTCACGATCAACCGGCCCGATCGCAAGAACCCGCTGACATTTGAATCCTATGCGGAGTTGCGGGACACATTCGAAGCATTGCGTTTCGAACAGGACATCAAGACGGTGATGCTAACGGGGGCAGGAGGCAACTTCTGCGCAGGCGGCGATGTCTTTGAAATTATCGAGCCTCTGACAAAAATGGCGATGCCCGAGTTGTTGAACTTCACGCGAATGACGGGCTCGGTGGTGAAGGCTATGCGGGCCTGTCCGCAACCGGTTGTAGCGGCCATTGATGGTGTCTGTGTCGGCGCTGGCGCCTGTCTTGCCATGGGTTCAGATCTGCGTTTCGGCACCTTGGGCAGCAAGGTCGCTTTTCTGTTTGTGCGCGTCGGTCTTGCGGGATGTGACATGGGCGCCTGCGCAATATTACCAAGGATTATCGGTCAGGGTCGCGCTGCAGACCTCTTGTATTCAGGGCGTGTCATGAAGGGCGAGGAGGCCGAGCGCTGGGGCTTTTTCAATCGCCTGTGTGAGAGTGAAAGCCTGCACGAAGAAGCCCTCACCATGGCGCGCGACCTTGCCGGCGGACCAACATTCGCTCACGCCATGACCAAACGCATGATGCACGCCGAGTGGGACATGAGTGTCGATGAAGCGATTGAGGCTGAAGCCCAGGCTCAGGCCGTGTGTATGGAAACCAAAGATTTTAGCCGGGCCTTTGAAGCATTCGCAGCAAAGCGTGTGCCGGAGTTTGAGGGTGATTGATGGCTGACAAGTCGTTTCTGGACTGGCCCTTTTTTGAAGATAGGCATCGCGCGCTTGCAGCGCAGGTGGAAGGTTGGGCTGCTGAGTACGCCGAGGCGATCTCGTCGGCTAGCGACGAAGATGCGGCCTGTCAGGCACTGGTGGCGTCAATGGCTGACGCCGGGCTACTGAAGCATGCCGTTGTTGCCCCTCATGGAGGGGCAGGAGACAGTCTGGATGTACGCAGTCTCTGCCTCATCCGAGAAACGCTTGCACGTCATCATGGGTTGGCGGATTTCGCCTTCGCCATGCAGGGATTGGGCAGTGGACCCATTTGTCTGTTTGGCTCAGATGAGCAGAAGGCGCGGTTTCTGCCTGGCGTTGCTGCCGGCACTTCCATTGCCGCCTTTGCCCTTACCGAACCGGATGCGGGATCTGACGCGGCTGCTATTGGCCTGACCGCAGAGCTTAGTGGCGGTGAATACGTGCTCAATGGTGAGAAAACCTGGATTTCCAACGGTGGTATCGCTGATCAGTATGTGGTCTTTGCGAGAACCGGTGAGGCGCCGGGAACGCGGGGCTTGTCCGCCATCGTTGTTCCTGCATCCACACCGGGACTGGAAGTCGTCGAGCGGTTGCATGTGATTGCGCCGCATCCGCTGGGGCGGCTGCGGTTTGAAAACTGCCGCGTACCGGCAGAGAATTTGCTGTCAGCCTCCGGCACAGGCTTCAAGATCGCAATGGCAACGCTGGATGTCTTTCGTTCAACGGTCGGAGCCGCAGCGCTTGGCTTCGCGCGCCGCGCCCTTGATGAAGCGCTTGACCACACGCAACAACGAATGATCGGAAATGCCGCCCTTGCCGATCTTCAGCTTCCCCAGGCAAAGCTCGCAGATATGGCCACAACAGTGGATGCATCGGCACTGCTTGTCTATCGCTCCGCCTGGGCAAAAGACAAAGGTGCCGCGCGCGTTACCCGCGAAGCGGCAATGGCGAAAATGTACGCCACCGAAGGCGCACAACAGGTCATCGATGATGCCGTTCAGCTCCACGGCGGACTTGGTGTCATGAAGGGTGTGAAGGTCGAAGAGCTTTACCGGGATATCCGGGCACTTAGGATCTACGAGGGCGCGACTGATATTCAAAAACTTGTCATCGCCCGGCAGACATTGAGCGCGCGCGCCGCTGGAACCGCGTGAGTAACGAAGGACAAAGAGAGAAGATGACGTCGTTGCCCGTCGATAGTTTTGCCAGGGATAATCTGCCGCCGCAGGAGCAATGGCCGCATTTTGACCACAGCCATTCTGCCTATCATTATCCGGCACGGCTCAACTGTGTGACCCGCTTCATTGACCGCTGGATTGATGAGGGCAAGGGAGAGGCGACCGCCTTCATTACCCCGGAAGAAACGCTCACCTACGCCGAAGTGGCCCGTCAGACGGCCCAGCTTGCGCATGTGCTCGTCGACGATTTTGGTCTTGTTCCCGGCAACCGTGTCATGTTGCGGGCCGCCAACAAGCCGATGATGCTGATCGCCTATATGGCGGTCATTCGCGCCGGAGGGATTGCCGTTGGCACCATGCCTTTGCTGCGGGCAAAGGAACTGAGCGTCATCGCTGAAAAGGCGCAAATCTCTCTGGCTTTGTGCGACGGTAAACTCGAGCAAGAGCTTGAAGCCGCAAAGGCCGTTTGCCCGGTGCTCGAGAACATCGGCTGGTTTAACTCAGATCGCAGCGATGCACTCGAAGTGCGCATGGCAAAAAAGCCTGAGACCTTCGAGCCGCACGACAGCGCTGCCGATGATGTTTGTCTAATCGCATTTACCTCTGGCACGACGGGGAACCCGAAAGGCACGGTGCATTTTCATCGTGACCTGCTGGCAATCTGTGATGGTTTTTCCGCACAGGTGTTAAAGCCGCAGGCTGACGATATTTTTTGCGGCAGCCCTCCGCTGGCGTTTACTTTTGGGCTTGGCGGGCTGGCGCTGTTCCCCATGCATGTCGGGGCGGCTTCCCTGCTCCTGGAAGCGGCGTCGCCCGATGCATTGCTGAAGGCAATTGAAACCTACCGCGCAACAATCTGCTTTACCGCTCCAACGGCTTACCGCGTCATGCTTGGCATGCTGGCGGATTATGACATCTCTTCGCTGCGGCAGGGTGTTTCAGCGGGTGAGCACTTGCCGAAGTCAACTTTTGAAGCGGTGCGTGATGCGATGGGGGTGTCTCTGATTGATGGTCTCGGCAGTACCGAGCTGCTCCACATTTTTATCACTTCTGCCGGCGAGAAGACCCGTGCCGGCGCAACGGGTTTGGTTGTGCCTGGTTACTCCGCCTGCATACTTGATGAAGCTGGCAATGAAGCGCCCCGCGGCACCGCCGGCCGCCTGGCTGTTAAGGGCCCCACTGGTTGCAGGTATCTCGCGGACGAGCGACAACGTGAATATGTCCAGAACGGCTGGAACATCACCGGCGATACAATGCTTCAGGATGTCGACGGCTACTTCTGGTACAAGGCGCGCTCCGACGACATGATCATCTCTGCGGGCTACAACATTTCTGGCCCGGAAGTGGAGAATGCTCTCCTCACGCATGAAGCCGTCAGTGAATGTGGCGTGGTGGGTAAACCAAGTGAAGAACGCGGGCAGATAGTGCAGGCTTTTGTGGTCCTGAACGCAGGGCTTACCGGCGACCAGGCCATGGTCAAGACCCTGCAGGATCACGTCAAAAACTCTGTCGCGCCCTACAAGTATCCTCGAGAAATCGTCTTTCGGGACAGTTTGCCCAAAACCCAAACGGGCAAGATTCAGCGTTTCAAACTGCGTGACGATCAGTAATACGAACTCAATTCAGCTCACACGAACCAACAGGAACATCATGTCGGACACTTCTAACTCAACACCCCGTCCTGTATTGCCGGAAGGCTGGCCCAGACCGAGTGGTTATGCCCATGCAATGATCGGCCAAGGCCGTATGCTCTGTATTGCCGGGCAGGTCGGCATGACACCACTTGGTGAATTCGTCAGTGACGACTTTGTCGAGCAGTTTGCCCAGACCCTGCATAACACCAGAGATCTGCTGGAAGAAGCCGGGGGAGGGCCGGAGCATCTGGTTCGGATGACCTGGTATGTTCGCGACAAGAAAGAATATATGGCGCG
>JAJFHB010000150.1 GCA_021775795.1 Hyphomicrobiales bacterium
GCGCGCCAAACATGGTAAGGCCGGGCCAGTGTTCGATGAGATCGAAGATTTCCGCAGGCGCAAAGCCGCCGGATTCAGGAACCACATTACAGGCTGCTGCCGCCACATTGCCGAGCATGTAAAGCCCGCTACCATGACTCATGGGAGCTGCGTGTAAAATGCAATCCTGCGGGGTCACCGTATCTATGTCGACCAGATAATTGAGGCTTGCGACCATCAGGTTGCGGTGGCTGAGCATGGCGCCCTTGGGCATGCCAGTGGTGCCTGATGTATAAAACAGCCAGGCCAGTTCATTCGGATCAACGATGGCAAGTGCTTCCGTGTCGCTCTGCAGCAGGCGTTGATAATCGGGTGAACCAAATTCAGTGACGTGCTCAAGAGCAGGCAGATCAAGCCCGCCGATGACGGGGGTCAGGTCGGCGCTTGTGAAACAG
This sequence comes from Hyphomicrobiales bacterium, assembly GCA_021775795.1. Lineage (GTDB taxonomy): Bacteria > Pseudomonadota > Alphaproteobacteria > Rhizobiales > JAJFHB01 > JAJFHB01. The sequence continues at coordinate 435 of JAJFHB010000150.1, forward strand.
GCGCGGGCGCCACTGTTCTCGAGTATGTAAGTAAACTCATTTGCATGCAGTTTTGCGTTTATGGGTACGGTGGCGAGGCCCGCATGCCAGATGGCGAACATCGCGACAGCGTAGTCGGGCGAATTCTTCGCGGCGATGGCAACACGGTCTCCGCCAGACAATCGCCAATCGTTGCGCAGAGCGCCGGCGAGACGGGCAACCTGTTCGGCAAAGCTGCGATAATCCGCGACAACGCCGTTGCCCTGGCCAAGGGCAGGCCGCTCACCCAACGCCTGCCCGGCGCGTTGCACCCATGCAGCGAGATTCATTGATAGCCTCCCAAGCGATTTTCAGCTGCTATAGGCTAAGCATCAGTCACGGCGTCTGTCCACGGTGAAGACACAAGCGGCAGATTTGAAATTGTTGAGCGGGAGCGATAGGCATGAGCGATCACATCCAGACAGAGCGCAATGGAGCCGTTCTGTTGATAACCCTCGATGCGCAGGAGAAGTTGAACGCACTCGATTTCACAGCGCATGAGCGGCTGGTGAACGTATGGGGAGAATTCAACGACGATCGCGACCTTCAGGTTGCCGTCATCACAGGCGCTGGCAGTTCGGCGTTTTGTTCTGGTGCCGATCTTAAGAGCTATACCATGGCTTATGCACAGCGCTCGCCAGACGAATTCCGATCACAATATACGAACGGCCTCGGCTTTGGGGGGATCACCCGGGGTATGGAAATATTCAAGCCGGTTGTTGCGGCGATCAACGGCTTTGCCCTTTCTGGTGGGTTGGAAATTGCACTGGCGGCGGACATGCGATTTTGCTCGCCCAATGCCACATTTGGTCACCAGGAAGTGCGATGGGGGTTTCATCCCTGTGATGGGGCGTGCGTACGACTGCCGCAAATTGTCGGGCTCGGCAACGCCATGGAAATGATCCTCTCCGGCGACCGTATTGATGCAGAACATGCGTTGCGCATCGGATTGGTGAACCGGATCATCGCCCAGGAAAACCTGCTGCAAAGCACGATGGAATATGCGGATCGTCTTGCCTCACGGGCACCGGTCGCACAACGGTTTGCCAAGGAAGTCATTGTCCGCTCTTTGGGAATGAGCACGGAAGATGCCTTGCGACTGGAATCGCGTTCGTTTCACGATCTTTCTGCGACAACGGATCTTGAGGAAGGGACGAGGGCCTTTCGCGAGAAACGGCAACCTGAATTCAAGGGGTGCTGATTGACAGTCAAGTCCGGTGCGTTGCATTGATGGGCATGCGTATAGGTGCCGGCGCTGAAATGCAGCGGAATTCAGATGCGTAGCAAGGGGACACGTTGTGACAAAAGAGAGCATATCGCGCGCTGCTGAAACAGTTCCGACGGATGATGCCGCATTAAACCTGCGCACACTCCTTGAACAGCAGCGCCAGCTCTATCAGGCGGTGGTTCAGCAGCAGCGCGAACTGGTGTGCCGCTTCAAACCAGACACGACAATGCTCTATGCCAATGAATCTTATTGCCGCTACTACGGCAAACCTGTTGAAGAGATCGTAGGCACCAAGTTTGTGGATTACATACCAGAAGAAGTGCGCGACGGCGTTCTGGCCTCTCTGGTGAGCCTTGGTCCCGACACCACCAACGTCTACGAACGTATCGACATTCGCCCCGATGGCAGCCAAGTCTGGCTGCACTGGCATCGCAGCGCCGTGTCTGATGGAAACGGCAATGTCGTTGAAATTCAGGCAGTCGGGCGGGACATCACAGAGGTCAAGCTCGCGCAGGAATCGCTGCGCCAACAACGGGAACGTTATCTCGCTATCATTGAGGATCAGGCCGAACCGATCCTGCGCTTCACACCAGAGGGCGTCCGCACCTTTGTCAATCGCGCCTATTGTGCCTTGAGAGAGCGTACTGCCGAAGAGTTGGTGGGCGGCAATATCTATGAATGGCATTCGGCCGAATTCAGCCAGAAGTTGAAGGATGTGCTTTCGGACATCGAAGCCGACCAGGTGAAGACGTTCGAGTTGGAAGACCCAAGTATCAGCAGGGGCCCGCGATGGATCCAGTGGAACTGCCGTGCCTTTGGCGATGAAACAGGTCGCGTCGTCGAATATCAGGCAGTGGCCCGTGACACAACTGCAGAGAAGCGGCAGCGCCGGGCCCTGGAAGCGCTGAATACGATTGCCGCCGACGCGGGCAAATCAAGCCGTGATCGCATCCGGGCCCTGTTGGAGTTCGGCTGCAGCCACTTTGGGCTTGAGTATGGAATATTGAGCGAAATTTCGGGCAGCAAATACACCATCGAAGAAGCGGTCTCGCCAGACGGCTCACTTGCTGAAGGTGCCATCTTCAAAGTGAGCGACACTTACTGCTCTGAAGTTGTGCGAAGCGGTGCCCCGGTCGGGTTCACCTGTGCCAGTGACAGCCCCTGGCAATCGCATCCGTGTTTTGAGCTTACCGGGCTCGAGGCCTATGTGGCGGCGCCAGTTTATGTTCAGGGAAATGTTTTCGGCACGCTGAATTTCTCTAGCATGCACGTGGCGCCGGAAGAATTCTCGCAGGATGATTTCGATTTTCTCATACTTTTTTCGCACTGGGTTGCGTTTCAGATTACTTCCGATCGCCAGCAAAACGCGCTCGAGCAGGAAAATGCCTTGCGGGCTCATGCGGAATTGATGCTTGAGCGCCAGGTGGTGCGGTTGGAGCAGTCCAATGCGGAGCTTGAGCAG
>JAJFHB010000016.1 GCA_021775795.1 Hyphomicrobiales bacterium
CAAGCGCCTGGGCGAACAGGCGCCTTGCGTGCACCAGATAGTCCGGCGCGAAATGTGCCCTTCCCTGAACCTTGTAAATGGCTTCAATCAGACCGTCATCATCAAGCAGTACCCATTCACCGAGTGTCTTGAAGATGCGGCTCGCCATTTCAGCCGCAGCGGCTTTTGTGAACGTAAGGCAGAGAATACGCTCCGGCAACGTGCCTTTCAGCAACAGGCGAACCACACGGTCTGCAAGGACCCGCGTCTTGCCCGATCCAGCGTTTGCCGACACCCAGGTCGACTGGTTCGGGTCTGAAGCCCGATTTTGCCGGGCGGTCGCCTCGTCTGTCGGATCAATGCTCATGACACCGCGTCTTGTCGTTGGGTGCGGGACCATTCGAGATAGCGGGAGAGATGGTCAAACTCGCCGGGCCAGCGTTCAAACTCAGGTACCCGGCGGGGCAGATAGGGTGTTTCCTGCTTGTCGAAAATGGCAATGCGCCTCAGCAGACCGTCAAGGCAAGCCTCCGCGAGGTCATTTGCGGTTTCGCGGTTGAGCCCTTTGTATTCGCCAGGCACGGCACCGCCGGACAAGCGCACAAAGACAAGGTCTTCCACAGTGCTACAATTCTTGTCGGCAAATCCCCCATGGAGGGCAATTACCGCTTCCAGGGGCATCTGTGGGGCAAGGCCACTTGCCATTTGTTTTTCGCTTGGAACTGCGCCGGTCTTGTAGTCGTAGATTGTCCACCCAGCGCTTCGTATGTCGAGGCGGTCAGCCCGGGCTTTCAACGTAAACGAGCCAGCCGGTGCTTCAAGAACGGTGTGACCCTCGACTTCGGTCAACCGGGATTCCAGATCCAGGGTCGAGAAGCCATCGGTTTCCACGAGCCATTCGGCTATGCGCGTGAAGCGATGCCACCAAAATGCTGCAACTTCGGGAAACTCCAGATAGGCTGCAAACTGTGCCTGTCCGATACTCATTAGGGAACTCAGGGCCAACTCCGCCGGCGTGAACGGGCCTTCCCCGGCGTAAAGATGCATGATGGCGTGAATGAGGGAGCCGCGATCAGCAGCGCCTGGCTCGGTCGCCAGCGGGTCTACAGCACCGAGCTTCAATATCGACCGGGTAAAGGTGGCGTAGGGATCCCGCACCCACTCTTCAACACGTGTCACACTCATGGAGCGGGGCCGCTTGTCGACGGAAGGCCGCGGCGCCGGGCGCGCCACCGGTTGCGGCGGGCCTGCCTCGTCCAGCCCCAGAGCCCATGACACCCATCTGTTATCAAGCAACTGCTCGCTATCACCGACGAGCGTTTGCAAGCGCAACACCCATCGTGAGGGCCCGACAGGTGCGCCATCGACCTTTTCCGACCAGGAGAGATACACGTTCGGTGCGTTTGCTCCCTGAACAAAATCATGGGCGGCAAGGCCGGTGCGCCGCTCCGGTGGCTCCAGACCAAAATCACGCCGCATCGGGCGATTGAGAAATGCCCCGGTAGAGGCCGCCCGGGGCCAGACACCTTCATTGAGGCCGCCGAGGATCATGACGTCGGCGTGCAGGAGACGGGCTTCGAGCGGCCCCCAGATCGCTGCGCGCGCATGAGCTGGCCGGCGCGGGCGCACCAATCGTCCCTGGATCAGATTGGCGAAAAAGGCTCCATACTCGGTCCTGCTCAACCGTGGCACGAGATCCGGGCAATCCAGAATTGCGGCAAACAGACCACCGAGAGCCTCGCCGCCTTCGCCGTTCCAGATTACCGGTGCATCACTGTCAGCGAGCGCGGTCAACGCTTCAAGGACTTGAATGTGCGCGGTTACAGCATCGATTGGAGGAGCGGACAGGGCATTCTCCAGGGCGCTTTCAAAGGGTGCCAACAGTTGCTCAACATCAACGAGAAATTCTGAAAGGCCCTGCCATTCGTCTTGCCGCAAATTCTTGACCGCGCGGTGCACATGGGCATTTTCGTCCGCCGCCTTTTCCCGGGCAATGTGTAACGCCGTTGCGATGGATGAAAATCCGCGCGGCGACAATGAACCTCTAAGTGCTGCAAGTTCCAGCAAACGGGTGTTGTGCAGCACCTCGGTGCGTTCACGCCCAAGAGTGACGAGTGGATGCTTCAGCAGCGCCAGCAGTTCAACCGGCGCCCAGGAAGCGGCAGCCGCTTCCACAACCAGCAGGGCGAGGCTGCCCTGAGGCATGGCGTGCAAAGGCAGGCCGGCGGAATCATCAACGGCAACACCCCAGCGCAGCAGCTCCGAGGCAACCCGGCGTGCAAGCCCGCGGTCCGGGGTGACGAGGGCCACAGTGTTATCGGGCGCCTCCAAAGCTTCACGCATAACAAGAGCAATTGCCAGGGCCTCTTCCCGTTGCGCTGGAGCAACGATCATCGCCACACCGTCAAGCCCCTTCGGGATTTCAGCTGTAGCCTGCGTGCCGACCTCACTGACCCAGGCATCGGTTGTGACGGCTGGACGCACAACCTCACTGATAAACCTGCTTCTCCGGGCAAGTGGTTCGCTGGCTTCGACGCCAGGAAGAACGTTCACATGCTCTCTCGTGACACCAAGACGCTCAAGAAGCTGTTTCATGCCAAACTGCGGATGGTTCGGCTCCACCGCATTCCAGCCCACCGTATCCATGTGCAGATCAAGGCCCGGCAACACGATGGCACCGCGGTCCATCCCTGCAACCGCTTGCAGGAGTTCCGCTGTCGCTGGAATACTGCCCGTTGAGCCTGCAGCGATTACAGGGCCTGCTGGTGCCTCCTCGCGCAGCATTTTCGCCTGAGATTTCAGCAACAGATTTCGGCGGTGCATGGGGTTGATCAAACCCCGCACCTCCATTTCACGCGGCAGGTCCGTCCTCAGCAGATCAAGAAAATCGAGCGTGTCCTGCCAGTGCTCGGAGAACTCTTCCGAGACGAGGGCTTCCAGAGAAGACCAGTCAGCCTGTTCTGTCTCCACGGCATCGATAAGGCCGGCAAGCTCTTGTGCCAGATAGGCTGCCTGGGCAGGTGAGTGAATGCGCGCCTCCGTCCGCGTGCGGGCCCGGCGTTCCCAATCAAGAATGAAGCGGGTGAGCAGCAACTGCCGCTCAACACCTGAAATCGCCGGTGGCAGGTCGAGAATACTTTCGAGAGCCTCTGCATCCGCTTCACCGACGACCAGGAGTTCATCCTCGTCAACATCTCCAAGCGGCGAAATTCGCGGCAGAAGCTGAGCATTTGCGGGCGACAATTCGACAAACGCCTGTGCCAGAGCGCGGGTGGCGCGGCGGGTCGGCAGAAACAGGCGGTAGTCCATCAGAGCGACAGGATCAGGCTCCGGCAGCGCTTCATGGGGAAAGCCGCCGGCGAGAATTGCCGCCGCCAGCTCGCGCAAAAACGGGACGCCGGGCGGCACCGTGAATATGCGTGTACCCGACCCGCTTGCGGTCATCATCTTTTCCCAGAGTTTGCCGGTGCTTCAGACACCAAGCTCTAACAGTCTCGCCTCAGCATCGGCAAGGGCACCCGGTGTACCCACATGCATCCATTCTCCATCGCCCAGAAGCCCATGGAGCCTGCCGTCTGCAATTGCCCGGTCCCAGAGAAGGTTCATGGAAAAAGGCTCATCCGGCGCGTTCTCAAACAATCGCGGATGCACCAGATAGATGCCGGTAGCAACATAAGCCCCACCGGGGCCAGCCTGTGCACGCCTTAGCCGGCCATCTGAAGCAAGATGAAAGTCACCATCACCTTCATAGCCAAGGGCATCGATCGGAGCCAGCGCCAGCAAACAATCCATCTCATCGTCTCGCCAGGCCGAGCGCAAGGCCTGCAGAAGTGGCACCGCACCTTCGACCCATAAACTATCGCCATTGGAGACAAAGAATGCGTGGTCTTCAAGATGGGGCAGTGCCTTTTTCAGGCCGCCTCCCGTATCAAGCAGCTTTTCGCGCTCATCTGAGATGACAATGGCGGGGGCCCGTTGCCGAGCAACATGTGTTTCTATCTGCTCCGCCAGATAGTGCACATTGACGACCGCCTTACCCACGCCGGCGCGAAGCATTTGGTCCAAAGCGCGATCCAGAAGCGTTATTCCGCCAACGGAAATCAGGGGTTTGGGCAATGTGTCTGTAAGTGGCCGCATGCGCGTGCCAAAGCCGGCAGCCAATATCATTCCGGTTTTGCCGACATCGCTCATATCAAACCCGCTTCCCGGCGCGCTGCCTCAGCTTTTCGATCCTCGTGAGGCAGGTTGAGGTCAAACCAAACTTTGAGCCCGTGCAATCGCGGATGCTTCAGGTTTCGCTCCAGATATTCCGAAACCCGCGGCAGGTGACGCAGATAGTGCGGCTTGCCGTCCCGGGCTTTCAGGCGGGCAAATATTCCCAGTATTTTCGTGGCCCGCTGGGCCCCCATGATGGCGTAGTCGAGGGCAAAGGCTTCCGCCTCAAACGCGGGGTCACGGGCACCACGCTGCGTTACATAGTGCGTGTAATAGCGGCTTTCTCGCTCCTGCGGCACATCGATCCGTGCATCCTGCAGCAATGACACAAGATCGTAGGCAGGCGGCCCCATCACCGCATCCTGAAAATCAAGCAGTCCGATGCGCCTGACGCCTGAACGTTTTGGCAGCCACATCAGGTTTGGCGAATGATAATCACGCAATGCCCACACAGGCGGGGCGCCATCGAGACGGGCAAAGGCTGATTGCCAAAGGCTGTGGAACTCCCGCCGCTCCGCGGGAGACAAGGGATCCTTTTGCAGCAGCGGCCAGAACCAGTCGAGCAGCAGTTCCGTTTCTATATGAAGTGCTGCATCATCATAGGGCGGTACATGATAGGCCTCTGCCCCTTCCACAGGGCATTCCACCGGGCACCCAAGCACCGCCAACTCGACAAGAACATCGCACGAAACCTCATAGGCCGTTTCGCTGTCGGCACTACCCCGATCAAGGCTGCCGAAAACGTCGTCGCCAAAATCTTCAATCAGCAGAAATCCCTGTTCAAGATCGGCGGTGTAAATCTTCGGCGCACTCAGCCCAAGGGCGTTCAATGCCTCGGCAAGAGCAGCAAAACTCACAACGTCGTCTGCAATGTGAGCGATTTCGCTGTATGGCTTCCCATTCCTGATCGGAACGGCATCGCTTCGGGGCGGCATGTCCATGAAGATTGCGCCCTTCCCGCCAGGCCCGGCCAGACGTTCGTAGCGGCGCGATGAAGCATCACCCTGGAAAAACATGCGGTCACATGAAGCGTAGCTACTGTCGGAAATGAACCGATGAGCGGCAACGAGGCGCGCGAGTTTGCCTACCCAGGCGCCATGACCGGTGAGCACCGCCAGGCGCACATTTTCATCGTGGCCGATGGCAAGATTGATGCTCAAACGGTCCTCTGGAACATGCTCGCCCAACCTTGTCGCCCACTCCATGAGCACAGCGCTGCGTTCCATGGCATCGTCGAGACCGAGTTCATAGATTTCCTCTGCCGACTGCAGTCGATAGAAATCGAAGTGCGAAACAGGTACACGCGTCTGGTCGTAGGGCTGGAGGAGCGTAAATGTCGGACTTGGCACTTCTATGAGTTCGCCTGCCGGTGCCAGAGCATTGATGATGGCCCGCGCCAGCGTTGTCTTGCCTGCCCCCAAGTCGCCGGACAGTTCCAGAACATCTCCTGCCGTCAGGAACAGCGCCAATTCAGCGCCCAGGCCTGCGGTTGCGACCTCATTTTCAAGAGTAACTGACCAGGTCCCGGGCTTGCTGTTTGCAAAAACAGTCACGATTGAAATCCTGGTTCTGCCCGTCAGGTGCTGGCGGTTTCTTCGGTGGCATCGATGACCGTATCCACCGGCACTATTACTTCACCACGATCCTGCGGCACTGGAACCGGC
>JAJFHB010000151.1 GCA_021775795.1 Hyphomicrobiales bacterium
TGATTGGGCCTCCTCAGTGCCGTCCTGGTGCAAGGTTGATTTTCGCATATCCATTTTGCCGGGTGCGAATGCAGATGAGGCGCGGCGCGAAATTGAGGGCTGCATTTCAGCGTTTGCGCGCGCCGACAATTTCCTCGCCAATAACCCGCCGCAAATCACCTTCAACGGATTCACCGCTGAAGGTTAAGTACTTGAGCCGGGGTCGGATGCATAGGCCGTGCTCGCCCGCTCTCACGAAGCCGTCTTTGGTTCACCCTTAGAAGCCTCACCCGCAACGGCCTATCTCGACAGTCGTGTCTATGCGCTCTACGACAAAGTCCCGGCGTTGAACTATGGGCCGCTGGCCGAGAACAGTCATGGTGTGGATGAGCGCGTCGATCTCGCATCGGTTAAGCGCACAACGGAAGTAACCGCGCGCTTCATCGCTGAATGGTGTGGGGTCGAACCCGTTCAAAAGTAAGCGGGCTGTGCACGCATAGACATGGCGTTATCACGCTATAGTTCTGAGTTTGCACGCGACGTTTTGCGCCGCCGTCAATGGCCGTCCCGCTGCACATCATCTGGCCAAGCTGGATACAGGCAGGCTATTATCTCCGCATCACTCAGGAGAAATGATGATGTCTGATGTTGCAGTGAAAAACGGCTCCAACACTCCAGACGAACACCGAGCTCCAGCAGATGCTGGCGATCGGGTTGCTCTTGCGTTCGTCAAGGCCTTACGCTTCGTCGCCGACAGCTTTTTCGCAAAACGTTACGGCCACCGCGCTGTTGTGCTGGAAACTGTTGCCGCAGTGCCGGGCATGGTCGCGGGCCTTCTGCAACACCTCAAGGCTCTGCGCCATATTCGCGATGATGAAGGCTGGATACGTGAACTGCTGGACGAGGCCGAGAATGAACGCATGCATCTGATGACCTTCATTCAGATTGCCCAACCCACAATGTTTGAGCGCATTCTGGTGATGATCACCCAGGCGGTCTTCTACAACGTCTATTTCTTTCTCTATCTCTTTACGTCCCGCATTGCTCATCGGGTGGTTGGCTACTTCGAAGAGGAAGCGGTGATCAGCTATACGCAATATCTCGAAGAAGTGGACAGCGGCCGTCACGAAAATGTCCCCGCGCCCCAGATTGCCATTGATTACTGGGGCATGAAGCCGGATGCGTGTCTGCGCGATGTGATCCTCGCGGTGCGGGAAGATGAGGCCGGCCATCGGGACCGAAACCATCATTTTGCCGATGCAATCAAACAGGGTGTGTCTCCAATGAAGTTGCCCGCGAAATAGAAGCAGTTTAAGGGACCAAACGTTCCGGCATTTGTTTCAGAAAAGCTGCGCTCAACATGACGGCTGCTTCTGCCTGCCTGATTTTAGTGTGTGTGAGGGGCCACTCAGGACCCTTTCGATGTGAGAGCACGCCAGACCTTCTCCGATGTCAACGGCATGTCGATATGTGTAACGCCCAGAGGCGCCATGGCCTGTAGCGCTGCATTTACGATCGCCGCCTGGGATCCCATGCATCCTGTCTCACCGATGCCTTTGACGCCCAGAACATTGGCCGTACTGGGGCGTGGGCTTAGATGGGTCTCGATCCACGGCAACTCATCAGCATGGGGCAGAGCATAGTCCATAAAGCTGCCGCTCAGGAGTTGCCCACTGCCATTGTCGTAAACAACATTCTCAAACATTGCCTCTCCCACGGCCTGGGCAATGCCGCCATGCATTTGACCCTCTGCCAGAAGAGGGTTCAACACGACGCCGGGGTCGATGACAGTCACGAAATTGACTAATGTGACGTGCCCGGTTGCCGGGTCGATCTCAACCTCGCAGGCGTGCGCACCGTTTGGAAAGGCGGCACCGTCCACGACGTAGGACTCGGCAGCGTCCAGTTTTTCGCCTCTAGCCTCGGCGAGGGTGGCGACGTCGTACAGCGTCACGGTTCGGTCCGTTCCCTCGACGCGGAACAGGCCGCCATCAAACACGATATCGCCGACTGCAGCTTCGAGTTTTTCGCCGGCAATGTGGCGGCCTTTTTCGGTCACCGCCATGATGGTTTTGTGAATGGCGTTGCCACCGATCCTCATGCTGCGGGAGCCGTGCCCTCCCTGGCCTTTGGCCACCAGATTGGTGTCACCAAAGATGACGTCAATTTCTGCCGGCTCAACACCAAGCAGGTCTGCTGCCAATTGCCCGTAGGTGGTCTTGTGACCCATGCCGAAATCCTGAGTGCCAACGGCAACCCGCACCGTGCCATTGCCGGCCACCAGGACATCCGCATACTCATCGGGCGCACCGCCTGCGGTCTGTATGTAGGGCACAGCCCCGATGCCGCGCAGGCAGCCTCGTGTTCGAGCTTCCGATTGCCGCGCAGCGAACCCGTCGGCGTCGAGTGCCTCAAGGGCCTGGTCGAAGTGCTTTTCAAAGTCGGCATTTTCATAGAGCAGTCCTGCAGCGCTGGCGTAAGGCATTTCGCCGGGTGAAATCAGGTTTTTCCTGCGCAGCGCAACGGGGTCGACGTCGAGTTCCCTCGCTGCGGCGTCAACGAGACGCTCAAGGATATAGCCGGCTTCGCTGCGCCCGACGCCTCTGTAAGAGGCAATCGGCGTCGTGTTGGTGAACACGCCTTCGAGGGTGAAGTGCTGGTGTCCGATACGATAAGGGCCGCAAACCATAGGCGGCATGGCATTGAGCAGGACATAGAGCGATCGCGGTGCCAGATATCCACCATGGCACCAGAGAACTTTAAGGCGCACGGCAAGAAAATTGCCATCGCTGTCAAGAGCCAGCGCGGCACTCACCCGCTGGCTGCGGGCATGCATGTCTGAGGTGAAACTCTCAGTACGCTCGCAGACCCATTTGACGGGCCGGCCGGTGAGGCGTGCCGCGTGAACTGCAGCCACAAACTCCGGCGCGACGATCGACCGGGACCCGAAGCCACCGCCAACGTCGGGTACCTTGACATGGATTTTGTCAGCCGGATGATTCAGGACAAGGGCCAGGCCGTCCCGTATCCAGTGAGCCGACTGGCAACCAACCTCAATGGTGAAGTGATCCGTGTCTGCTTTGTACTCGGCCACAATGGCGCGTGGTTCCATATAGGCAATGATCCGGCGCGGGAAGGTGACTTCGATATCCACCACACGGGCAGCGTCGGTAAAAGCGGCATTGGTTTTTGACGCATCGCCTGTTTCCCAATGACAGGACCGGTTGCCAGGACTGTCGGGCCAGAGCTGCGGGGCGGTCTCCGCTGTTGCTTCATCAAGCCCCGCAACAGCATCAAGTTCCGCGTAATCCACGTGGAGCTGTTCGGCGGCATCCCGCGCCAGCGCGACAGTTTCAGCCAGCACCAGTGCCACCGGTTCACCCACATAACGTACCCGGTCCCGGGCAAGCGGATACTGAGAGGCATCCGCCATCTCCGTTCCATCGGCATTCTCGAAACGATAGGGCGCTATGCGGGTAAACGAAGGGATCGGGCCAATGCCCGCCGCGACAAGATCATCCCCGGTCACCACGGCAAGCACGCCGGGCATCGCCAAAACCTGCTCTGTCTCGATTTCCCGTATGTCGGCATGCGCGTGGGGTGATCGCACCATTACCGCGTGTGCCTGGTTTTCCAGGTCAATGTCTGCGGAATATCGGCCCGCCCCTGTAATCAGTCGTTCGTCCTCGACCCGTCGCACTGGTTTTCCAATGTAGGTTGTCATGCTCGAGGCACTCCTTGACGTTTCGCGCTGGACAAAGACTTGCCGTCTTAGCGGCGGCGCTTCATGATCGCGCAATGAATAAAACTGTGGGGTTCACATGCTGAAGATGATCAATAACCCGGTGCCCTGGCCCAACGGAGCCAAAGTCGCTGTCTGCGTTTCGTTCGACATTGATGCGGACAGTATACTGCATCTGGCACATCCAGATGACGCCCATCGCATGGTAGCAGCCCAGTCGTTCCTGCGCTACGACCGCATCTCCGTAAAACGCATTGTCGACATGTTTGATCATTTCGGCATCAAGCAAACGTTCTTCTTTCCAGCCTGGTGCATGGAGCAATACGGCGAACTGGTGGATTACATTCTGAAAAGCGGCCACGAGATCGCCCACCATGGCTACATTCACGAAAGCCCGAACGTTCAGGCATCGCTCAAAGATGAGCATCACTGGTTGCAGCGCGGCATCGAAGTCATCGAACGTATGACAGGCAAGCGGCCAAGTGGTTGGCGGGCCCCGGTTTACAATTTTTCGGAACATTCGGCCGATCTGCTGGCGCAGGAGGGCTTTCTCTATGACGCCTCGCTCATGGGCGATGATGTTCCCTACATCCTGCACAGCAAGAGTGGCGAGGTCATCGAACTGCCCTCACACTGGGGCCTCGATGATTGGCCTCAATACACCTATCTGCCCGAAATGAACGCCCGCATGCCGACCAAATCTCCGGATGCGGCGATGGAGGTGTTCTGGGCCGAGTTCGAGGCAAACCACAAGTACGGTGGACTGTGGGTGTCCGTCTGGCATCCATCCGTTTCCGGCCGTCTGGCGCGCTGCGACCGGATTGCATCCATGATCGAGGCGATGATGAAGAAGGGTGATGTCTGGTTTGCAACGATGGAAGAAATTGCGCTGCATGTGGCGGCATGCCGGAAGGAAGGCACCTTCACGCCGACCATAGAGCCGATGCCGACTTATGCGGAACCTATCGATCCTTCAGTCTTTAAACCGGGAACATAGGCAGTCGTAACGAAAAGCCGGGTGCCGTCGCCTGGTTTCGTTCGATATGAGCTAAACCTTGCGCAATAGCTCCGGTCAATACCGGCGGTTTATCCCCGCGGCATCAATGCCAGATCAAGCCCGAAGGTTTTCTGGCAAACGGCGGTGTGCCATAGTCCGGTCGGCGAGTCACATTGTGACAGCGGCCGCGAGAGGGAGGGGGATGAAATGGTGTTCGAATTCTTTGCAGTGGGTGCAGCGTTCATCTTCGGGATTGGGGCACGTCAAATCGGCCTGCCGCCGCTTGTCGGTTTTTTGGCTGCCGGTTTCTTCATCAATGCCGTTGGCCCAGGCTTCGGCATGCCCTCCAGTACCGGGCCGATCCTTGAGTATCTCGCCAATATTGGAGTGTTGCTGCTTCTCTTCACCATCGGCCTCAAACTAAAACTCAAACAGATCGGTGAGCCGCATGTTGTCGGCGGTACGATTTTGCAGTTTGCCCTTTCAATTGTGATATTCACGCCGATCACACGTCTGCTGTTCACAGAAGACTGGCTGACTGCCCTGCTTGTCGGCATTGCACTTGCGTTTTCCTCAACAGTCCTTGCTGCGAAGATGCTTGAAGCCATGCGCGAGCTTGGCAACTTCCACGGCCGGACCGCAATCGGAATCCTGATTGTCCAGGACATCATTGCCCTCGTG
>JAJFHB010000152.1 GCA_021775795.1 Hyphomicrobiales bacterium
CTCGCCCGTCTGGGTGACAAAAGATCCGCCTTCGGCACATTGAAGTGCTTACCCACAACGCGGAGAATGTCATCGATCTTGACACGATGCGCCAGGGTCGGATTGACAAGGTCGCGAATGGCAATTGCAGCCATGTCCACGCTGATCGGTGACTTTGTCAGCTGCTGAGTGGCGATAACCCTGGTCAAAGCTCCTTCGAGTTCGCGCCCGCCACCATGAATACGATTGGCCAGGAACTCGATGATCTCTTCGGGAACCGCCAGTGAGGTCTCCCGCCGTACCGCATCGCTGAGGCGCGCCTGCAGGATCTGCCTGCGCAGATCAATATCAGGAGCCTCGATATCCACCACGAGCCCACCAGCAAGCCGCGACCGCATCCGCGAATCGAGATTATCAAGACGAGCCGGCGGAAGATCCGCTGCGATGATGACCTGACGGCCCGCATCCACCAGCGAATTGAAGGTGTGGTAAAATTCCTGCTGCATGACACGGCCCTGAAGGAACTGGAAGTCATCGATCAAAAGCACACCTGCGCCCTGAAAGTGATCTTTGAAGGACAGGGTGTCCTTGGCATCCAATGCAGCCTTGAAATGATACATGAAGCGTTCGGCGGTGACATAGAGGATCTTGCGATCGGGATTGGCCTCACGCATGTGATGCGAAATTGCCGAAAGCAAGTGGGTCTTACCAAGCCCCGATGCACTGTGCACATACAAGGGGTTGAAGCCGCCTGTCGTGCCTTGTGCCGTTTCAGCCACACGCCGTGCCGCTGCATGGGCCAGCGCATTGGATTTGCCGACAACGAAGGTATTGAAGGTCAGGCTGTGGTCGAGAGAATTGCCGGCTCCAGCCGCCGCATCCCGTCTTTCCTGAGCGCCAAGCAGACCTGTGCGTTCGACCGCTTTCGGGCGTGCTGCAACAGCTGACTTCGGAGCGGTTTCTTCCGGCTGAGAAGCAATCGGTTTGCCGCGTGGCCGCACTCTGACGTCGACGTTTCCAACGTCACCAAGTTCAGCAACGCAGATGGCCAACAGCCTGTCAAAATAGTGCGATTTGATCCAGCTTCTCAAAAATCTGGTCGGCACCGACACGATGACCATGTCGTCTACGAAAGCCTCAGGCTCCATACGTGCAAACCAGCTTGTGTACAGATCTTCCCCAAGCTCAGCGCGCAGCCTTTGGGCAATGCGCGACCACTTTTCCTTCAACCTGTTCAATTTCGCCTCGACCTCGGCGGCCTGCGCCGCTCTATCACATGAGTTCAGGCCCAATAGACCGTCGATCTCCTGTTCCCCGCATTCGGGCAAATTGGTTTTTGCGCCTGCGCCTTTGTTGGCCTCACGCGTGCGTAATCCGTCTTGTGTATGTCCCACCATGTCGCCCCTGAAATTGTCGCCGCTTTTTTTGGAGCGCGGCTGTGTTATCGACTGTCACCTGAATCCAACCCCGTACTCAGGAGGAGCCTGTCATTATTCCAAATGCCTCCGCACTTTCATGTTCGCCCTTCCCCTTGATCAAATATCCGCAAGCAACATTTATTTTTTATGATTTCAATACTTGCGAAAGACACAAAAATTCTCCGCTCGACAAGATACTCTCTTTGTCGATCAAATAACTTACTCAGTAAAGTAGATGTAACTCTGCGGCAGGCGTCTTATTCTTTATTTTGTCACCCAGACCTGCATTGTTACTATGACACAAACAACCGGACGAAGACTTGAAATTCATCCATTTAGCCTTGCGTCGAGTGCGCCCGGCCTGAAAATCAAGATACACAGGCCCTATGAGGCATGCAACAGAAGAATCGTTGCAGCTGGCCGAAAAAGCGCTGAATTGCTGCAATTCGCGCCAATAATCAAAGTCCTCATTTCCGACAAATTGTTGACTCTGAAGGGTGAATCATTGCCGCTGCATATTAATGACACAGGCTGGAATTTTTACGGAAGCGCCTGTCTCAAGACACGCCCGCACTGCTGCATTGCCGGTTTAGAATCTGGCCAAAATCTTGCCGCCTATAAACTCTTGTTTTGGCTTCAAAATTCTTGGCGTTTTTTCGAGAGGTTGGAAATGGCTCGCAGCAGCCGGAACCGCGCAGCAAAAAGCCCGCCAGAGGCGGGCTTTTGTTAGGCGGAGAGGGCTTTCACCCTTCGCGACAGGCGCGATATTTTTCGCGATGCCGTATTCTTATGCATTATGCCGTTTTGCGCACTGCGCATGATCTCGGGCTGAGCCTGGCGTAACGCCACGCCTGCTGCCTCTGAATCGCCCGACGAGATCGCCTCTTCCACCCTGCGAACACTTGAACGCATGCGAGTGCGGCGTGCCTTGTTCACTTCGGTTTTGGCAGCGATCTTCCGGATTGCCTTTTTGGCAGACCTTGTATTCGCCATGAAAATAGTTCCTTAGTTTGTGCGCTGAGCGTAAACCGCTATGTACGGCGCGCTTCTGCCTTTACAGGCTGGCACTCCTCAACGGATGGCGGCTTATAGCCACGCGCGCGCGTGACGTCAACCGCAGTAAAGCCGCAGGCAAAGCTAATTTACGGTAATCCGATCTAGCGATTTTTGAACTGCGGCTGGCGTTTCTCCACAAACGCGCTCATCCCTTCAGTCTGATCTTCCAGCGCAAACGTCGAATGGAACAACCGCCGCTCGAAACGGACACCCTCGGTCAGGGTGGTTTCGTAGGCCCGGTCCACCATTTCCTTCGCCATCATAACGGCCGGCAACGACAGGGCGGCAATCTTGGTTGCCACGGACATGGCCTCTTCAAGAAGGCCATCCGCTTCAACCACCCGACTGACCAAACCGGAACGCTCCGCCTCTTCCGCATCCATCATGCGGCCGGTCAGACACATTTCCATGGCCTTGGACTTACCAACGAAACGGGTGAGGCGTTGCGTACCGCCAGCTCCCGGTGTGACGCCAAGATTGATTTCAGGCTGGCCGAACTTGGCGTTATCCGCTGCAATAATGAAGTCACACATCATGGCAAGCTCACAACCACCACCCAGGGCATAGCCCGCAACGGCGGCGATCACCGGTTTGCGCGCCTTGGAAACACGTTCCCAGGAGGTAATGAAGTCGCCCATATAGGCATCCATATAATCCTTTTCCTGCATTTCCTTGATATCGGCTCCGGCAGCGAAGGCCTTCTCATTCCCGGTAATGACGATACAGCCAATGCCGCTATCTGCCTCGAAGGCATCGATCGCCTCGCTTACCTCGTTCATCAATTCAGCGTTCAGTGCGTTCAGAACTTTCGGGCGGTTGAGAGTGATGAGGCCCACTTTGTCGCGCGTATCCACCAAAATTGAATTGTATGCCATCAAAAGGCGCTCCTTCGTTCTTCGCTTAATCCCATTTGGCCGCAATACAGCGCGCGCAGGCTGCATGTGCAAGTCAAATAGCACGCAACGCTGTTGACAATGATGATGCTCCAAAGTGCGTGCAGGGCGGTTCTCAGCGCTGGCAGACGGGGCAAAAATACGTCGACCGGCCGCTTTGTACGATGCGCCCAATCGTTCCCGAACAGCCCTCGCGCCGACACTCTTCACCGGCGCGGTCATAAACATCAAACGCGTGTTGAAAGTATCCCAACTCCCCATCGGCGTTTACATAATCGCGCAGGCTTGAGCCGCCGGCGGCAATGGCGTCCTGCAGAACCTCGCGAATTGTGTCGGCTAGCCGCTCGGCCCTTGCCGTTGTGCCGCTGCGCGAGGTGATGGTGTTGGACATGCGTCGCGGCGAGAGGCCGGCGCGATACAAGGCTTCACAGGCATAGATGTTGCCGACACCAACAACAATATGCTGGTCCAGAAGGGCTGCTTTCAGGGGTGCTTTCTTACCTCGAAAGGCCTCGTTGAGAAAGGTGCCTGAAAGCTCGTTGCCCAAGGGTTCGATGCCGAGTTTCTCGAGCAACTTGTGGCTGGACAACTGCGCACGGGGAAACACATCCATGACACCAAAGCGCCGATGATCGGCATATTCGATGATATCACCTGAAGCCATTTCAAAGACTACATGTACATGCTTCGCAGCTTTAGGCGTCGTGTCTGAGGCGGTGCGGTGATAGAAGCTGCCGGCCGCAGCGGTCTCATCGTGTCTGTGGATGATGAAGCGACCGGACATGCCCAGATGCATAAGCAGCACATTACCGTTTGAAAGGTGGGCCAGCATGTATTTGGCGCGGCGGTCAAGGCTTTCGATGGTCGCAGCTTCAATGCGGGCCTCAAAGTCATCCGGTAACGGAAAACGCAGATCACGGCGATGCAGCACGACACGTCGCACTTGTTCTCCCTCCATGACCGGCAGCAGTCCACGGCGAACGGTTTCGACTTCAGGTAATTCTGGCATGTGGCTTTATCCGGTGCCTCGTGGGTTGATTTTAGCGGTAACCAGGAAAGCAAAAACATGGCACCTGCATGCGCGCGCAGATGGCGCAGATGCCGGACCTGCTGTATTGTCCGCACACAATGACCCAGGTACCAGAAAAATCGACGGATATGCCTGAAAACGGCAAAGCCGGTGAGGTGGAACAAGCCCACTTTGGTTATCGCAATGTCGATGCCAGCGAGCATCAGGGGCTTGTGAACGAGGTGTTCTCAAAAGTTGCCTCGCGCTATGACGTGATGAACGATCTCATGTCGGCGGGCGTGCACCGGTTGTGGAAGGACGCCATGATCGACTGGCTTGCACCGCCTCAAGGTGAGCGCCGCTTTGATGTCGTTGATGTGGCCGGCGGTACCGGGGATGTTGCCTTCCGGATTGCAACAGCGTCCCCACAGGCTCATGTCACCTTGTGCGATATTAATGCAAACATGCTGACAGAAGGCCGCTCAAGGGCACGCGGTTTGCCGTTTAGAAAGCGCCTGAACTTTGCTGTCGGGGACGCGGCCGGCCTGGGCTTTCCCGATCGCAGTTTCGATGCCTATACAATTGCTTTTGGCATTCGCAATGTCACCCATATAGACAAGGCGCTTGAAGAAGCGTACCGGGTTCTGAAACCGGGGGGACGGTTTCTCTGTCTGGAATTCTCCGATGTTCAGATTCCCGGGCTTGATACACTTTATGAGGCTTACTCCATGACCGCCATTCCGGCGATCGGCAAGGCTGTTACCGGCGACGGTGCACCCTACCGCTACCTGGTTGAGAGCATCCGCAAATTTCCAAATCAAAACATGTTCAAGCGCCTCATTGAAGCAGCAGGATTTGAACGTGTGAGTTTCAGAAGTATGAGCGGTGGCATCGTGGCGATGCATTCGGGTTGGCGGCTTTAGAAGACGCAGTACCAGTTGATGTTTGAGTTTCCAAAGCACTTCCTGAAACTTGCCAGAGCCGGGCGAACGCTGGCGCGTTATGATGCGTTGGCGCAACCTGAGCATATTGCGCAACTGCCTGCACCGGCACGGGCGCTCTACAGACTGGCACGATTGGGATCGGGCAAGAACTCACAGAACGAAACACGATTGTCTGATGCGCTTGCGGAGCTTGGCCCCAGCTACATCAAGCTCGGACAGTTTCTT
>JAJFHB010000153.1 GCA_021775795.1 Hyphomicrobiales bacterium
GATTGATGTTCGGGTCTTGCCCGGTCAGCCGGGTTTCCAGAACGCCCAGGAGGCGTTTGGTTTCGTTTGTGTAGCGCTCCACGGGGTAGGGGTGATCACAGGCCTCGCGGGCAAACTTATGGAAGTGGCCGAACTGACCAAACATCGGTCCAACGCCACCCATCTGAAAGAATACCCACTGAATGCACTCCAGCCGTTCCACGGGGTCTGAAGGTATCAGCCTGCCGGTTTTTTCAGCGAGATATTGAAGAATGGCTCCGGATTCGAAGAGGCCGACGGGCTTTCCACCCGGGCCATCCGGATCGATCATCGCAGGGATTTTCCCGTTCGGGTTCAGGGATTTGAAGGCATCCGTGTGTTGATCGCCGTTCATTATGTCGATGACATGAGCATCGTAGGCAAGCCCAAGTTCTTCCAGTATCACACCGACCTTTTGGCCATTCGGTGTGGCGAGAGAGTAAAGCTGGATGCGGTCAGGGTTTTCGGCGGGCCAGCGGCTGGCAATGGGGAAGTCTGCAAATGCATTCATGGGAGATTGGTTCCTCAAGTAAAGTTAAGCGGCGCCCGATTGCGGACGCCGCCTTAAATGGGAAGTTGGTTTGGATATGGATCAGCTGGCTTTCGGCAGCTGATCCTCGACGAGTGCTGACCAGTAACCAACGCCGATCGGCAGTATTTCATCGTTGAAATCGTAATGCGGGCTGTGTAGTTGCGCACGGTCTTCACCGGCCCCAAGCCAAATGTAAGAGCCGGGTTTTTTCTCCAGCATGTAGGCAAAGTCCTCAGAGCCCATGGAGGGACCCTTGTCGCGGCGAACGTTATCGGGGCCCAACAACCGGGAGGCAGCTTGCGCAGCGTGATCCGTTTCGAGATCCGAATTGATGGTGGCGGGATAGCCGCGCTCGTAAGTAATTTCGGCGGAGGCCCCGTGAGCCTGACAGATGCCGTTGATGATGCGGCGCATCATCGGTTCAATCATTTCGCGTGTTGCCGCCGAAAAGCTGCGTGCCGTCCCGGCCAGCTCGACTTGTTCTGGAATGATGTTTGTGGCATCGCCGCCGTGGATTTGTGTGACGCTGACGACAACCGGATCTGCAGGATCAGCGATGCGGCTGGAAATCGTCTGCAAGGCCGAAACGATTTGCGCTGACACCACCACGGTATCAATTCCCAGGTGTGGCATGGCCGCATGTCCGCCCTTGCCTGTGACCGTCACAAAGAAAGTGTCGGATGCAGCCATCACCGGACCGGAGCGTACAGCAATTTCCCCAACCGGCATGCCGGGCCAGTTATGCATGCCGTAAACAGCGTCCATGGGAAACAGATCAAAAAGACCTTCCTTGACCATGACTTCTCCACCGCCGGCGGATTCTTCTGCGGGCTGGAAAATGAAATAGACAGTGCCGTCAAAATTCTTGTGTTCGGACAGATGCATGGCGGCACCCAGCAGCATCGTCGTATGGCCATCGTGGCCACAGGCGTGCATTTTCTGTTCTACGCGGGAGGCGTAGGGAAGGTTCGTTTCTTCCGCCAGAGGCAGGGCGTCCATGTCGGCCCTCAGGCCTATACTGGCACCACTTTCATTGCCGGATTTCAAAATGCCGACAACACCTGTGTGCGCCAGGCCGCGATGAACTTCGAGGCCAAATTCCTCCAGCTTCATTGCGACGAAATCGGATGTTTTTTCTTCTTCGAACGCCAGTTCGGGGTGCATGTGCAATTCCCGGCGCCAGGAGGTCAACTCCTCCTGCAGTTCTGAAATTTCGGGTTTGAGTCCCATGCTATCTCCCATGTGAGGCCATATGGGTGCCATAATTGGCGATGCAAGCTATACAATTGAACATCCGGGCTATGGCGCGCAACAGCGAAACTGTATAAATGATTTTGATCTTGCACAATCTATCGTGAAAATACGCGTCTTGACCGCGGCGGCGGCGACCTTATGTCGAGAGTTATGAGTTCAGTGTCACAACAGTTAAATCAGTCAGCTAGCCGTCTCGACGGCGCAGATGAGGCCGGGTTCGGTCTGGACACTGCGCTTGAGAGCGCGACCGCGTGGTTGTGGGCCAGCCAGACGGAAGAGGGTTATTGGGCGGGCCGCCTGGAATCGAACTCGACCATGGAGGCCGAATGGATCATAGGCCTGCACTTTCTGGGCCTCGACCGCGATCCCGAATTTGCTGAATTGCGCAGTGGAATGGTGCGAGCGCTCCTGAGCGAGCAGCGGGAAGATGGTTCCTGGCAGATCTATCATGAGGCGCCGGCTGGCGATATCAACACAACGGTCGAGGCCTATGTGGCCTTGCGCACCGCCGGCATGTCACCGGATGCAGCCCCCATGGTGCTGGCACGCAAATGGATTGAGGGCCGTGGCGGTCTCTCCAATGTTCGGGTATTTACCCGCTACTGGCTCGCACTCGTCGGTGTCTGGCCCTGGGAACACACACCAAACATTCCAGCCGAAGTCATTCGTCTGCCGCACTGGTTCCCCTTCAGCATTTACAATTTTGCCTCATGGGCGCGCGCAACACTAATGCCGATTTCCGTGCTTTCCGCACGCCGGCCCGTGCGGCCGCTGCCGGGTGGCGACAAAGTGGATGAGCTTTTCCCCGGGGGGCGCGAAGCCTTCGATTTTTCTCTGCCCAAGAAGGGCAAGGGCATGCTTTCCTGGGAGCGGTTCTTTCTGGGCGTTGATCGCATATTGCACTGGTTGCAGGACCGCAAGCTGACCCCCGGCCGGGAAGCGGCGATACAGCGGACGCTTGAATGGATCATCCGCCACCAGGATGCGGACGGTGTTTGGGGCGGTATTCAACCGCCGTGGATCTACAGCCTCATGGCGCTGCATTCGGAAGGATACCCGTTTTCGCATCCGGTGATGGCAAAGGGGCTTGAGGCCTTGAATGACCCTCATTGGCAGGTGAAGGCTGAAGGCGGCACCTACATGCAGGCCTGTGTATCGCCGGTGTGGGACACACTCTTGTCGCTGCTTGCACTGCAGGAAGCAGACGCGGATACGCAGAACAAGCCGGGCCTGACCCGGGCGCTTGACTGGGTAATGCAAAAGGAAGTGCGGACGAAGGGAGACTGGGCGGTTCAAACACCTGGTGTGGAACCCGGCGGCTGGTCCTTCGAGTACGAAAACAGTCACTACGCTGATATTGACGATACCGGTGTGGGCCTGATGGTG
Source organism: Hyphomicrobiales bacterium (assembly GCA_021775795.1). Classification (GTDB taxonomy): domain Bacteria; phylum Pseudomonadota; class Alphaproteobacteria; order Rhizobiales; family JAJFHB01; genus JAJFHB01. Next base: position 3,191 of record JAJFHB010000153.1, read on the forward strand.
ATGTCACGCTATCGGAACAATCCGGACATGCATGAAAAAGGCCTGCAGCATGTGCTTGACCGGGCCGAGGGCTGGACCTCAGCCATGCAGTCGGACAACGGCGGATGGGCCGCGTTCGACCGCAATAACTCAAAGCCCATACTGACCAAGATACCTTTTGCCGACTTTGGCGAGGCTGTTGATCCGCCCAGTGTTGATGTCACCGCGCATGTGCTCGAAGGCTTTGGCATGCTGGATGTGCCGAAGGATACGGCCGCGGTCGAAAAGGCGATCAAGTTCATCAAGGACCGCCAGCGCCCTGACGGCAGCTGGTTTGGACGCTGGGGTGTGAACTACATTTACGGCACGGCTTCCGTGTTGCCGGCGCTACGCTCCATCGGCGAAGATATGGACCAGCCGTACATTCACAAGGCTGCCGAGTGGCTGTTGTCCGTTCAAAATGCTGACGGTGGCTGGGGTGAAACCTGTGCGTCTTATATGGATCCGAGCCAGAGCGGGCGTCATTCTGATACGAGCGGCGAGCCGGTGAGCACTGCGTCGCAAACCGCCTGGGCGCTGATCGGTCTTGTGGCTGCCGACCGGGCGCGCGATGTTGGGAGTGTTCAGCGGGGCGTACGTTTTCTGATCGAGAGACAGAAAGATGGAACCTGGGATGAGCCGCAGTATACCGGCACAGGCTTCCCAGGTTATGGCTTTGGTGATGAAATGGATCTTGATGATGAAGAGGCGGTCGCCCGTCTGCATCAAGGGCGCGAACTTGGCCGTGGTTTTATGATCAACTATCACATGTACCGGCACTATTTCCCGGTGATCGCTCTTGGCCGTGCACGCAAGTACCTTGCCCGCCACGGGTAAAGACGCCCGAGCCGACCTGTCTTAATCCCGCTCAGGGTATCCTTGGCCTTGTGGACGCCCGAGCTTGCGCAGCAGTGCCTTGAAGCCATGATCTGAATCCAGAGCGGCTTCGACGCCTACGCAACAGGTACTGAACTCTCGGGCTGTTGCCATTTTTTCAGAGAGAAACACAACCTGTCCAACGTCGCGTCGGTCTCTTGATGGCGGATGCTTCCTCGTCATGGTGATTATCTCCCGGGTGTTTCCGCGGTCAGGTGTTTGTACTGCAGCCTGCAGCATAAGGATGCAGAGCCTTGAACACAAACTCATGCGTGGGCGTGGGAACACCGTGTTCCCGGCCAAGCCGGGCAACGGTGCCGCTCAACCCCTCAAGCTCCATGGGTTTGCCGCGCTCAAGATCATCTAACATTGAGGCGCGCATGTGGGCTGGAAGTTGTGAGGCGCGTTCCAGGGCCGCCGCACCGGCTTGGGGAGACAGCTCCGGACAGATGACGCGCCCCACCGCATGAGTTTCAAAGATTGCCGCTTCGAAAAGCTTCCGAGCCTCGGCATCGGCCATGATCGTTCCAATCGGCAGCCGGGTCAGGGCTGTCAGAGCGCTCAGAGCTGACAACATGATGAATTTTTCCCAGATCTTCACCTCTATATTGGTGACAAGATCTGCCTCGATTTGCGCCTCTTCTAACGCCTTCAGCAAGTGAGTGCACCGTGAACTCTCCACACCATCGAACTCGCCAAATGTAAGACGCGCAAAGGGACCATTGTGCTTGATGATGCCCGGCCCGCTGATCGTTGCGGGAATCACCGCTGTGCCGCCGATAACGCGTTGGCTTCCAACGATGTCTCCTAAGCGACCCCAGGCATCAACGCCGTTTTGGAAAGATACCACTGCGGTTTGTTCGCCCAACATGGGCGACATGGCAGCAGCGGCGCTTTCCGTATCCGGCAACTTCACCAGAAACATGATGATATCGACCGGGCCAACCTCTGCGGGTGCAGCAGTGGCTTGGACGTTTGGGATATGCAGATCGCCGAGCGGGCTAACAATTTGCAACCCGCTTTTCTGGAGGGCGGTGAGGTGCGCGCCTCGGGCAATGAAACTTATGTCTACACCAGCTTGCGCCAAACGACCGCCAAAGTAACAGCCAAGCGCACCGGCACCCATTACGGCGATTTTCATTTCCCTATCTCCATTTACCTCAAGGTCAAGGCTGGGTGATCAGGCTTCACGCGGCAACCGACTCAAAATGCTGTGCAGCGTTGCGCATGATGCCCGAAACAAGCGCGTAGGCGATCGTCCAGGCTGAACGTACTTCCTCGGTGAAATCGTCGCATAAACCCTGGTCGAGCGTCCAGATGAGTGCTGCGCCCACGGCATCATAATGATGATCCTTAACGCCGTAGCTGACGTGACTTCGTCCAAGTTCTTCCAGTGCCGGGCGCAACGCATCAAGCTGCTCAGCCTTTTCTACGACAAGGCCAATGGCGCTGATCAGTTTTTCCCGTTGAGCCTCCATGTTCGCGCCGGAAAACAAGGGCTGAGTGTCCGGGGCGATTTCGAACAATCGGTTGTAGAACATTGTGGAGGCGACATCTGCGATAGGGACAACTTTGCTCCAGGAAGAGCGAAGATGAAAGATCTGGTGTGGTGTCATATCAGTTCGTCCTTTTGTTAGGGTTTAACCTTCGACGGCGTTCTTCCGAACGGTCAGAAGCTATCTAGGATCTGTTGTTCATCTTTCAAAATGAGTTATTATGATCAAAACAATCTCTGGAAGAGATAATGGATCTGGAAGATCTGAAGATATTCAAGGCGGTGGTGGAAGAGGGCGGCATTACCCGCGCGGCGGAGAAGCTGTTGCGTGTGCAATCGAGTGTGACAACGAGAATTCGTCAACTGGAAGAGGATCTCGGCACTGCATTGTTCATCCGTAAGGGCAAACGTCTGCATCTGGCACCGGAGGGGCAAATCCTTCTGGAGTACGCGGAGCGGTTGCTGGGTCTTGCGGAAGAAGCACGGACGGCTGTGCAGGACAACCGGCCACGCGGCCTGTTCCGCCTGGGCGCGATGGAAAGCACGGCTGCGGTTCGTCTGCCGGTGCCGCTAACGGAATACTATCGCCGCTTTCCAGATGTAGATCTTCAGCTTCGAACCGGAAACCCAACACAGCTTGCGACTGCGATCCTTGCCGGAGAGATAGATGCAGCCTTCGTGGCGGAGCCTGTGGCGACGGGCTCATTCGAATCGATGGTTGCATTTTCCGAAGAGCTTGTGATTGTCGCGAAAAAGGATCACCCATCAATATCAATGCATGATCCTCTGCCGCCGACGGTCGTTGCCTTTGAGCATGGTTGCCCGCACCGCAAACGCCTTGAAGATCTCTATGAACGGCGAGGGGAGTTGCCGCGCCGTACGATCCAGCTGTCTTCCTATCATGCCATGCTTGGCTGTGTTGTTGTTGGGATGGGCATTGCACTGCTACCGAGAAGCGTCCTTGAAACCCTGCCGGAGCGACAGCTGTTGAGTGAGCATGAACCGCCGGAGGGTCTCAATCATGCGGATACGTTGTTGATCTGGCGCAAGGGTGCTGGCTCTCCGAAGATCGAAGCATTGAAGGCAGTCCTGCAGGCCTGATCAACGTGAAGCGATCTATGCTCCGACACGTTTCAGATAGGCTTGGTAGGCAGCACAGGCGCGCGCTGGCCAGAACGTCTTGTGGTCAT